>VYDB01000011.1 GCA_009843635.1 Gammaproteobacteria bacterium | reverse complement strand
CGCGCTGGATCGTGGAGCCGCTGCACCTGCTCGACTGCTGCCTCGTCTCGAACGGCGCGGTGGCCGTGATCGTGAGCTCCGCCGAGGCGGCGCGAGACATGCCTCAGCCTCCGGTCTACATCCGGGGCTGGGGACAGGGACATCCCGGGAACGACCCGCGCCACGGCACGAGCTTCGAGACCGAGACCGGCGCGCGCATGTCCGGCGAGACCGCGTTCCGCATGGCGGGCCTCGGGCCCGACGACATTACTCAGTGTCAGCTGTACGACTGCTACACGTACACCGTGCTGGTCACGCTCGAGGACTACGGCTTCTGCAAGAAGGGCGAAGGCGGATCGTTCGTCGAAGACGGCAAGCTCGGGCCCGGTGGGAGGCTTCCGACCAACACCGGCGGGGGCCAGCTCTCCGGCTACTACATGTGGGGCATGACGCCACTGAGCGAGGGCGTGATCCAGGCGCGCGGCCACGGCGGCGACCGCCAGGCCCCGAACGACGCAGTTCTGGTGAGCGGAAACGGCGGCATGCTGAGCTACCACGGAACGCTCATTCTGAGCCCGCGGGCGAACTAGGAGTCACCGATGGCCGACGCACCTCCCCCGAAGCCGCTCCCCGCGCCAGACGAGCCCGGCCTCGAGCCGTTCTGGCAGGCCACGCTCGAGGGCAAGCTCATGCTCAAGCGCTGCACCGGCTGCGGCACGACCATGCTGCCCTACCGCGACGTCTGCGACGTATGTCTGGGCACGGAGCTCGAGTGGATCGAGTCGAGCGGCAAGGGCACGGTCGCCACCTGGGGCGTAATGCATCAGAAGTACCACCCGGGCTGGGCCGCCGAGACTCCCTACAACATCGCCATGGTCGACCTCGAAGAGGGGCCGCGGATTCCGACCAACCTGGTCGGTGTAGAGAGCTCCGACATCCAGATCGGGCTACCCGTGGTCGTCGACTGGGAGCGCCACGACGACCTGGCGTTGCCGAAGTTCCGTCCCGCGTAAGCGCGCGACGATACTATTCAGAATGTTGAAAAAGGGTGTTTATTCGTACTTGTATCTGACCGCTTGAAAGCATGAACTGATTTTGCGTAGGAAATCAAGGAATATATGCTGTATAGTGTTGGAAATAGCGTAGCACGACAGTTTTTGGAAAAAACTGATGACCTACCATCTCGTGATTCGTAACGGCCAGATAGTCAATGGACCGGGCGGCGCACTGTTTACCGTCAACCACAGTACTAGATGAGAATTACTATGACTTCACACGTTGATTTCCGCGACCCGACTACGACTCGGATCCCGTGGCCACAGGATCGTGAGTTCGAACAGATGGATTGGCGGCCGCCGAAGGAGCACATTATCGTCTCTGCCGACGACCACGTGATGGAGCCCGTCCATCTCTGGGAAGATCGGATGCCGGCCCGATACAAAGACTGGGCACCGAAGCTATGGCGCGATGATGCCGGGTACCACCTGGAGGTCGAGGGGCGAAGCTTCGATTCGCCGGGCTTCAACAGCCAGCTGATCGAGGGCAGGGAGGGAATCCATGATCCTGCATTGAGGCTCGCGGACATGGATGGCGACCTGGTCGACATCAGCATTGCATTCCCGCAGCGCGGCCTGGCTCTGTTCTACATCAGGGATGCCGACAAGCTGATGGCGACCGTTGACGTCTACAACCAATGGTTCGCTGAGTGGTGTGGGCAATTCGACGGCCGGGTCATCGGCGTCGGAATCCTGCCGACGATCCTTCGTCCAGAAGCGACCCGTGAGTATCTGCAGCGGCTCAAGTCGCTCGGCTTCAAGGCCATCATGCTGCCGTCCTATCCCCGTGGCATACAGTACAACTCGCAAGAAGCCGAGCAGATCTTCGACGCGATCGAAGAGAGTGGGCTCCCGCTCTCCTTCCATGTCGGCGAAGCTGGAGAGCAATCCACGGGTCATGGAGCGCTGCTGACGTACATCACCGCGCAATTGCAGTCGTTCCGCAAGCTGTGGTGCACGCTTGTCTTCTCCGGGATCCTGGAGCGGCACCCTGACCTGAAGGTCATCTTTACGGAGGGCGGCGCGAGCTGGGCCGCATCGGCGCTCTACGATGCCGACAACGTCTATCGCGCCTACGAAACGGAGACTAGGCCCAAACTCGCCCGTCTTCCGTCGTTCTACTGGCGCCAGAACTGCTATGCCACCTTCATGGACGATCCGACCGCCTACCGGGAAGTCGATCGCATCGGCGCGGACAAGATCATGTGGAGTGTGGACTACCCCCATCCGGAAGGGACGCTGGGGTATGGCCGTCGCGTGTTGAAGGAGATCTACGACACCGTATCCGAAGCGGACGCGCGAAAGATCGTCGGTCAGAACGCCGTCGACGTGTGGGGCTTGCAGGAAACCGCGGACCGAATCTTGGCCGCCCGGGGTGTCGAAGTCGGAAAGGTCTAGCCAGGGTGGCGGCGAGGCGGATCGATAGCAGCCACTGTTTCTCTCCTGTCACAGATCGCCTTGCTGTTGATTGCGGGAGAGCGAGTGCGCATGCTACCTAGCAATGAGCAGCTCGCCTGATTACAGGTGACGGGTTCTTCTCATTATCGCTGGTATGTCCTTGGCGTACTGGCCCTGGTCTATGCCTTCAGTTTCATGGATCGGCAGATCCTGTCGATTCTTATCGAGGACATTCGCGCCGAGTTTGCGCTTTCTGACCTGCAACTGGGTTTACTGTCTGGAATCGCTTTTGCCCTTTTCTATGCGACGCTGGGAATACCGATCGCAAAGCTGGCGGACAGGTACAACCGGGTCACTATCGTCTCAATCGCGGTTGCGGTGTGGAGTGGCATGACTGCATTGTGCGGAGCGGCGGGATCATTCTGGCAGCTGTTCATGGCCCGTGTTGGAGTTGGCGTCGGTGAAGCAGGGGGAAGCCCGCCTTCCCACTCGATCATTTCGGATTACTTCAACAGGGAAGAAAGATCTTTTGCCATGTCGATCTTAGCCATGGGCGGTCCCCTGGGAATGCTCTTCGGTCTCATCATGGGCGGTTTCGTAGCGGAGTACTATGGATGGCGCTGGGCATTTGTCTGTGCAGGCGTGCCGGGATTAGCGCTGGCCTTACTGGTCAAGTTCAGCGTACGTGAACCGGTGCGAGGTGCAATGGACGAGGTGGTTCAGGAAGTGGAACCCGGGCAACCCTCCGAATCCATGCTTGAAGCGTTTAGGCACCTGTGGGCCAACAAGGCTTATCGGTACGTTAACCTCGCGCACATGCTGGGTACTTTCGTCGGCTATGGTTTCACCGTCTGGAAACCTGCGCTCTATCTGCGGCAGTTCGATCTATCACAGAGTGAAGTTGGCATGATCGTTGGCATCACTTCAGCCGTGTTCGGAAGCTTGGGCTTGTTGTCCGGTGGCCTTGTTGCTGATCGTTGGGCGAAGAAGGATCCAAGAGGTCCAGCCCTTCTGGGGTGCATTGCGGTGCTGCTGGCAACCCCGGTTTATCTTGTTGCCTTGTGGAGCAACGACTGGATCGTCACGACCCTTTGTATCGGTTTCGGGTTGTTCCTGTTCGCACACAGCCATGCGCCAAGTCTTGCCATTGTTCAGACAGTTGTTGAACCCCATCGTCGGGCGCAGGCTGCGGCTTATGTGTTCTTTCTGGCGAACATCCTGGGTCTTGGTCTGGGGCCGGTCCTGGTCGGATCAGTCAGTGACGCTTTTGCTGCCGAATACGCACATCGTTCCCTGAATGTGGCGTTGGGCTTTGCCACGCTTGTGCTGCTGGGTGCTTCTGTCATGTACTGGCAAACTGCCAGGGCGTTAGGTGCCCTGTCATATGGAAATAAGGAAGATAGAGCCTAATTGCGGCAATTTAGGGAGTTGCCTGGCCGCCTGAGGTCGTTGTCGACGACAGCGACCAGCAACGCCACGATCTGAGTGCTACAGATTGGGCCCCCGGGGAAACACCGGAACCCGCTTCTCTTTCAATGCGGCTATACCTTCACGCGCCTCCGGACCTGTGAATCCCAGAAACTCCAACGCTGTAGACACGTCAAATACCGGTCCCATCATGCGCAACCAGTTGTTCAACGCATACTTGGTCCAGCGGATTGCTGTGGGCGCGCCATTTCTGAGTTTCAGGGCCACCTCCATGGCCTTGTCCTGCAGATCTGCATCGTCGACACACAGCGAAACCAGACCCATTTGTTCGGCTTCTTCGCCACTCAGGCGGTCGCAGGTCATCAGGTAGTACTTGGACTTAGCCATACCGCACAGGATCGGCCAGATGATGGCGGCGTGGTCGCCGGCGGCAACGCCCAGGCGGGTATGCCCGTCGGTGATGGAGACGGAGCGGGCGACGATGGAGATGTCGGCCAGAAGACCTACGACGAGGCCGGCGCCTATCGCGGGGCCGTTGATCGCGGAAATGACCGGCTTGCCGCAGTTCATAATGTTGTAGACCAGATCCCGGGCTTCTTTCCATTGGCCGGTGCGGGTGTTGAAGTCTTCAGTCATCTCTTCAACCAAGTCTAAGTCGCCACCGGCACAGAATGCCTTGCCGGCGCCGGTAAGGATGACCACATCGACATCGGGATCATCGTCTACGTCCCGCCATACGTAGGCCAGTTCCCGATGGCCAGTTTCGTCCAACGCGTTGTATTTCTCGGGGCGGTTAATGGTGATCTTCAATATCCGCTCTTCCGGATATTCAAACAGCAGGTAGGTATAGTCTGAGTAACGTTCAGCCATGGAGGCTCCTTCTTAAAATGCGTTAGTAGGGTAATCCCAGCACGGACTTGGCGATGATGTTCAACCGAACCTCCGGCGTGCCACCTTCGATTGAGTTGGCAGGGTTGTGGGCATTTCTTCGCATACCCATCCCGGCATCCATATTGCGTTCATGCTGAAGTAACTGCTTGGCAATGGTCCAACGCTGATTTTTTTACCAATTAGTTGAGCTCGCGGAACACGAAGGGTCAGGTGCTCGAGAAATATCCTGCGTGTTCGAACCTGGCGGCCTTATGTTTACTAGGAATCTGCCTAGCTTGCATTCTAAACACTATACAGCTTATATTACTTGATTGTCTACGCAAAATCAGATAATAATTTCAAATGTAGTTATTTCATGACCCAAGGCAGGTTGCTCATGAACAAGTACCACACCGTCATTAAGAGCGGATGAGTGGTACACGGCACCGGCGTACCACCCGGGCGAAACGGAGCTCGAGATATTGGAGTTCGCGCAGGGCTTCGGCGAAGGCAGCCGATTGAGCTCGCTCGGATGAGACTAACGAGGAACACAGGGGATAAGATGAGAATCGAAGAAAATGTAAGCGTGGCAATGCGCGACGGGGTGTCATTGTCTACCAAGTTGTTCCTACCTGACGACGAAGCGTCAAGTCCGTGGCCTGTCATCCTTGTGCGAACACCTTACGACAAGGACATGATGCTACTTGGGTTCGAGCACCTCACAAACAATGGCTACGTTCTTGCTGTACAAGACTGCCGTGGTACTTACGCGTCTGAAGGAGACTTTCGTGTGCTTGTGAATGAGCAGCGAGACGGATTGGATATGTTGGCCTGGTTACGTGATCAACACTGGTGCGATGGCAATATCGGCATGGCATCGGGATCTTATGTTGGCGCAACACAATGGCTACCGGCATTAGAAAACCCCGAAGGGTTAAAAACCATTACACCGCAGATCACAGCGAGCATTGACTCTGGGTTTATCTACTTCACGCGCGGAGTTGTTCAACTGGACATGTTCCTCTTGTGGAGTGCGCACATCGCGGACGAAGAAAATCGTCGGCAAGGTGTGACCTATTCGAGTGATCACCCGGAGCTGAAGTCATTGCGCGAGACGAGTGCTGAATTGCTGCCCGCGATGATGAGTATGATGGGGCAAGAACCGTGTTCGCCTGAGGCCGAGGCCGCGGCTCTAGCGGTCGCAGAACTACAGCAGGATGTTGAGGCGCAGTCTCGCGAATTCTTGTCATTGCCTTTGAGTGTCGCGGCAAAACAACTTAGCAATTACGCGCCTTGGGTTAAGGATTGGTTAGATAACCTGGACGACCCAGACGCGACCTACTGGCGAGGGTTTGATTGGGGGCTGCAGAGGAAAACGCCAAACATGCCGATGCTGCATATGGCAGGCTGGCACGACAGCTTTGTGCGTGGTCAACTCGATGACTACGCGGCGTTAGCTGCACGTGAAGGTGGACCACCCCAGAAGTTAATCGTGCTACCAGACAAACATGGCAATCAAATGAACCCCGCAACTACGCCGATGGGAGAGATCCTGTTTCCGGCTGAGTATTCGATTGACCAGATCATGATGGCTAAAACAGCCCCTGCTGACGCAGGTGAATTGTATACGCGGTGGATGGATCGATGGCTCAAGGGAGTAGAGAACGGCATCGAGAACGAAGCGCCGATTACACTGTTTGTCCAAGGGGATAACGAATGGCGCTCTGAACATGAATGGCCTCTGGCTCGGACTCAGTGGACTAATTTCTATCTTGGAGAGACTCTAAGCTCGGAGGTTGCAAGTGCGCCCGGCGTGGATGAATATGACTATGATCCAGCGAATCCTGTTCCTGCTAAAGGTGGTTCCTTTGTAAATTTAGGGATTCCGCCCGGCATGTATGAGCAGAGCGAAATTGAAGCACGTCAAGATGTACTGGTTTACTCCAGTGACGGGCTCACATCGGACACAGAAGTCACGGGGCCTATTTGTGCCCGTCTGTGGGTGGCTACGTCAGCGGTAGATACCGACTTCACCGTGAAACTGGTTGATGTCGATGAGGCAGGAAATGCCTACAACGTCTGCGATGGCGTTACGCGCTTAAGATACCGCGGGGAAGCGCCGGGATTGGTGACCCCTGGTGAAATTCAGGAGGTCAATGTTGACCTGACGCCGACGAGTTACGTTTTTAGGGAAGGGCACCGCCTGAGAGTTCAGGTATCTTCTAGTAATTTCCCGCTGTTTGATCCGAACCCGAATACCGGAAAGAGTCTGTTGACGGATGAGACCAACGAGATGGTTGTTGCTCATCAGAGTGTCTTCTCTGGCGGTGATCACCCATCACATATAGTGCTGCCCATTATTCCGCGAGACTAAAACAGAGAGCTAACTATGCCTGCGCTAATGCCAGCCTTTGCCTTCGCACCCCCGGAGACCGGCCTGGATCCATAAGGAATAAGGAAGAGAATATGTCGACCGGTTTAGACTCGATTGCATTGGTTACTGGAGGCGCCGGCGCCATTGGTGCCGCTGTCTGTCACGCACTTGCTGAGCGGGGCGAGCGTGTTGCTGTTGCCGATATCGATCAAGAAAACAGCCAAGCCATAGCGAAGGGCTTACCCGGAAGCGGTCACCTCGCCCTTGGATTTGATGTCGCAAATACAGATCAAGTGAAACAAGTGGTCACCGACATTCAGTCCGAAGCGATCATCGGTACGTTGATCAACGTTGCCGGTTGGGATCGCCTCAAACCCTTTGTCGAGACAACCCCCGAATTCTGGGAGAAGGTCATAGCGATCAACTATCAAGGCACGCTGAACACCGTTCACGCCGTTCTGCCCAGCATGATCGCCAACCAACATGGCCGAATTGTTTCGGTGGCATCCGATGCCGCTCGCGTCGGCTCATCACTGGAAGCTGTTTACTCGGGTGCTAAGGGCGCTGTAATTGCATTTTCAAAGAGTGTGGCGCGAGAAGTGGCGCGCTACGGCGTCACGCTCAATGTCGTGTGCCCAGGGCCTACAGATACGCCGATGATACGCGGCATGGCAGACGAATTCGGCAAGGGCGGTTCATTTGTGGACGCGCTCACCAAGGCAACTCCCATGAGACGCCTCGCCACAGTAGAAGATGTCGCGCCAGCCATCGCTTTTCTTGCCTCTGACGGCGCAGGATTCATTACCGGACAAACATTATCAGTGAGTGGTGGAATCACCATGTGCTAAAACATTGATTGGAGAGCTATATGCAATCGATTTTCAAAACCTTTAACGCGTTGTACGGAGTCTAGCGGTGGCCATCCCTGCAGTAGGCATTGTTGATACGTTGATCGGCTTCCCGGCCGAAGACTTCAAAATGCACGATTTTATCCGCAAGCAGTTGCGCGACGGCTCGGCGGATTTCGACTTTCCCGTGGAGTACATGTTTAAGCAGGTGCCGAAAGAGTTGTACGGTTCCAAGGATCCGATTTCCATCACCCTCGATGAGATGGACAAGCACGGCATTGAAGTGGGGGTCATCGGCGTCGGTGGAGATGTCAGCAGACAAGCGCTGAAACAGCATCCTGACCGGTTTGTTGGGCAGGGTTGGGTGGATCCCAATCGTGGAATGGACGGTATTCGTAGCATGGTGCGCCAGTATGAAGAGTTTGGGGTGCGCTCTTTTGGCGCTTTTAACGCCGGCTTCAACCCTCAGGTCGGCATCAGCGACCCGTTGATGTATCCCATTTACGCTAAGTGTGTAGAGCTGGATGTACCCATCTTTTCCTGCGCCGGTGTGCCTGGACCGCGCTTTCCGATGTGGTCCCAGGACGTGAAGCTGATCGATCAGGTGATGTACGATTTCCCGGAATTGGTGTTTGTTACCCGTCATGGCTGCGAGCCGTGGGTGGACCTGGCGGTAAAACTGATGTTGAAGTGGCCGAACCTGTATTACTCAACCACAGCCTTTGCCCCGAAACATTATCCACAAGCCATTGTGCAATACGCCAATACACGTGGTGCTGACAAGATCATCTACGGCGGCTACTTTCCTGTGGGATTGTCTCTCGACCGGATCATGGGGGACATGCCGGGTGTGCCGTTTAGAGATGAGGTGTGGCCGAAGTTTTTGCGCGACAACGCGCGCAAGGTGCTTAAGCTGGATTAGTCGGCGCCCGTCGCGGGGCCCGCAGTCCGGAAAATTCAAATTACGTAGGAGATTTTTATGTCTTAGGACTCTCGCCAAAATAAATTGTCCGTTTCATGTGACGGAAGCCAGCATTTGCAAGGCATTGGGCGGGTTGTTGGATAGTTTAATTTGACGAGACTCCTTACTCATTACTTATCAACGGAGAACTTGTTAAGGGCGACGAGACGCTAGATGTCATTAATCCAGCCACGGAAGAAGTTTTTGAAACCTGTTCACGGGCATCGGAGAACCAACTTAACCAAGCGGTAGCCGCTGCTAAAGATGCATTTGATAGCTGGAGTGCACGCCCGATTGACGAGCGTAAAAGGATTGTTGCCGATATGGCTGATGCTATTGAAGCCAATGCTCAGGAACTGATCCAACTGTTGGTTCAGGAACAGGGCAAGCCGCTCGAGGGTGCCACCGGTGAAATATACGGTACGGCAGCATTCTTCAGATATTTCACAAGTCTTAACCTGGATGTAGAGATTCGCGAGGATAGCGAAAGCCGTCGAGTCGAAGCCCATCGCAAGCCCCTGGGCGTCGTTGGCGCAATTCTGCCGTGGAATTTCCCCCTGATGCTCCTCGGCTTCAAATTACCGGCAGCGCTGATCGCCGGTAACACCGTCGTCGTTAAACCAGCGCCAACAACGCCGCTGACCACTTTACGTTTCGGTGAGATTATCAAGGACATTGTGCCTGCCGGTGTTGTCAACATCATCGCAGACGCCAACGATCTTGGCGGACCGCTGACCCAGCATCCGGATATCCGTAAAGTCTCCTTTACCGGTTCCACCGCCACGGGCAAGAAGGTCATGGAGGGTGCGGCCAGCTTACTCAAGCGTATTACGCTGGAACTTGGCGGCAATGATGCTGGTATCGTGCTGGACGACGTTGATCCCAAGGATGTTGCGCCACGCTTGTTCCAGGGAGCATTTTTTAACTCCGGACAGGTTTGCGCAGCGTTGAAGCGCCTGTACGTGCACGAGTCAATTTATGATGAAGTGATAGACGAGTTATCAGCAATTGCCAATGAAACAGTAGTCGGCAATGGCCTGGAGCAAGGCACAAAACTCGGACCGCTGCAGAACAAGATGCAGTACGATAAGGTCAAGGAAATTCTGGACGAAGCTCGCGATAAAGGCACGATTGCGGCCGGTGGTGAGGTCCCGGATCAACCTGGCTACTTCATTAGGCCGACAATTGTCAGGGACATCGAAGAAGGCACACGCCTGGTTGATGAAGAGCAATTTGGCCCAGTGCTGCCGGTGATCAAATTCAGCGAAGTCAGCGATGTTGTTCAGCGTGCCAACGACTCCGACTATGGTCTGACTGGCTCAGTCTGGTCTACCGACCTCGAACGGGCCTACGACATCGCGAACCAGATTGATGCAGGTACCGTATCGGTCAACACCCATGCCCCTCTAGATCCGACCATTCCTTTCGGTGGCTCGAAAATGTCCGGTATTGGTTCGGAACTGGGTGAAGAAGGCTTGAAAGAGTTCACTCAGTTGAAAATCGTAACAGTCGCTCGTGCCGGGGATTGACCTGGGAGGGGATATGACAGGGAGCAACAAACAGTACGACGCCATCATCATCGGTTCAGGCTTCGGCGGCATGTACGCGCTGCATCACCTGCGCGACAAAATGGGGAAGAATGTGCGCGCATTCGACGGAGCGTCCGGTGTGGGCGGTACATGGTGGTACAACCGTTATCCAGGTGCCCGTGTGGATGCGCCGAGCAGTCCGTTCTATGCCTACACTTTCTCACAGGAACTAGTGAATGAGTGGGACTGGAAGGAGACCCAGACCGCCGGGCCGGATGTGCTCGCCTATCTCGAGCATGTGGCTGCACGCTTCGACCTGCTGAAAGACATCCAGTTCGATACCTGGGTGACCGACGCATGCTACGATGAAGCTGCACAGCGCTGGACGATCAACACCAGCACTGGTGAATCTGCCACGGCACAATTCCTGGTCTGTGCGGTGGGTGCGCTGTTCGTCGCCAATCTGCCAGACTATCCCGGCATCGATGACTTTGCTGGTGAGTGCTATCACACGGGCCGCTGGCCTCACGAAAGAGTCTCTTTTGAAGGTAAACGCGTCGGCGTGATTGGAACCGGTTCTTCAGGCATTCAATCCATTCCGGAGATTGCGAAGGAAGCCGAGCATGTCACTGTGTTCCAGCGGACACCGCAGTACTCGTTACCGGCACGTAACCGTCCACTTTCTTCTGAAGAGCTCACCGAGGCCCGCGAGAACTGGGAAGACCTGCGTGCTTGCATGTGCCATCGTGGCGGTGTGCCGTTCAAAATCACCCACAGACGTGCTGCGGACGCCACACCGGAGGAGCGCGAAGCCCTATATGAAGCGCTGTGGGAGACGGGTGGCATCGACCTCATCATCAACAGCTACGCCGGTGTGATGTCGAAGAAGGAACTCAACGACGAGGTCTCTGAGTTTGTCCGCAACAAGATCCGCGAGATCGTGCGTGACCCGGAGACTGCTGCCAAGCTGATGCCGGACTACTACATCGGCACCAAGCGCATAATCCTGGACAATGGTTATTTCGAAACCTACAACCGCGATAACGTTTCGTTGGTGGACCTCCGCGAGGATCCGATTCAGGAATTCACGCCCACGAGCGTGCGCACGCAAGACGGCGAACACCCGATCGACATTTTGGTGCTTGCCACCGGGTTCGATGCAGTGACTGGCTCCATGCTGAATCTCAACCCGAAAGGGCGGGGAGGTGTGAGCCTGCAGCAGAAATGGGGTGAACGTTTCGATAACTATCTCGGCACGACCATTGCGGGCTTCCCCAATCTGTTCATGATTCACGGCCCGGGCTCACCAGGCGTATTCTTCACCATGCCGCTGGGTGGAGAGCGCACCACGGCGTGGATCGCCGGCTGCATCAGCCACCTGGAAGAGGCTGGGCTCGGTGCGATGGAAGCCACCGAAGATGCGGAAAAGGCCTGGGATGGAGAGGTCAATGACCTTGCCAACCGCACGCTCCACCCCTTCGCGAATTCCTGGTACATGGGCGCAAACGTGCCCGGCAAGCCGCGCCAGTTTCTGGGGTACCTGCTGGGTACACAGTACTTCAAGCGTCTGAATGAGGTGGCGGAAGAAGGCTACGAAGGGTTTGAGTTCGAACCGGTTCACGCTGGCGCGATGGCGCGGGCCTCATCTTCACTTGAGAATCGAGTCGAAAACTAACTAAGGACACAGGGATATCAGCATGGCGCTTACTCGCCTCAGCCGCTCCATCGAAGGCAGAGTGGCAATCGTTACGGGAGCCGCCAGCGGCATCGGAGAAGCCACGGCGAAGCTGTTTGCCGACGAGGGGGCGAAGGTCGCGTGCGTCGACCTGAACGGGGAGCCGCTGGCACGGGTGGTGGGTCTCACCCGCTCACTCGCCGTGGAGTTCGGTGCCGAGGGCATCACGGTCAACTGCATCTGCCCGGGGCCCATCCCCACGGGCATGACTGACCCTACCGCGAGGTCCGTGGCGCACGGTATTCACATTCGGTGCGCCCGGGCTCGGGGCGGGCTACATGTACCTGATGATCGGACTGTACGTCATGAAATCATGAGCCCACCAGGTCGACAGCAAGGCACTATCCGCGGGGTACGCCCATGTACACGAGATCAGGACCAAGCTCCCTGAGCCTCAAAACCAACTTTCACCGATACTTTCAATTCGCTACTGAATGCACATTTATAGTTCTCAATCCGTCGTTCGTTACTGCGAGTATTGCAGTTCACGACGATTGTTGTAGAAATATGCGTACTTATGGTGCATCATTTGAGCCCTACATGAAAGGCCAATTAGTGTGAACAACACGGGGAGAACACAGGAACAGACTTCGATCACAACGGATGCGAAGGTACAAATACGACTCTTATTCGGAGACTTGGCAATCAAAGATGGAGTGATACACCAAGTTGGTGGCGAGATTGCAACTAGAGAGGGACGCACATGCACGACATAGTAATCGGTAACGGAACAGTGATCGACGGCACGGGGGCGCCGGGAGCGCGCGGCGACGTCGCGATCGACGGGGATCGCGTCGTCGCCGTGGGCGACGTCGGGAGCGGTCGGCAAACCATCGACGCCGACGGCTGCGTCGTCACGCCCGGCTTCGTCGACATTCACTCGCACCTGGACGCCCAGCTGCACTGGGACCCGCTGGCCAGCCCGGCGTCCTTGCACGGCGTGACGTCCGTCGTCATGGGGAACTGCGGGATCACCTTCGCGCCCTGTCGGCCGAGCGACCGCGAGTACCTGGCGGGCCTGATGGAGTCGGTCGAGGACATTCCGAAGGCGACTATCATCGACGGGCTGGACTTCAACTGGGAAAGCTTCGGCGAGTTCCTGACCGCGCTCGACAAGCTGCCCATGGGCATCAACGCGGGGGGCTTCGTGGGCCACTCCGCGCTCCGCATCCACGCGATGGGCGAGCGCGGGCTCAAGCAGCACGTCGCCGACCCGGACGACGTCGAGCGCATGTGCCAGCTCGTTGACGAGGCGATGGCGGGCGGGGCGCTCGGCTTCTCGACGTCGCGCGTGCTCGGCCACGTCACGCCGGAGGGCGAGTCGATTCCGGGGACCTTCGCCGACGAGGCGGAGCTCTTCGCCTACGCGCGCGTGCTCGCGAAGCACGGGCGCGGCGTGTACCAGGTGCTGCCCCGGCTGGACGACCAGCCCGCGATGCCGTCCGAGATCGAGTGGATGGCGCGTCTGAGCGCGGAGTCCGGTCGACCGGTCACGTTCGGCTACCCCGAAACTTTGGAGGCGCACCCCGACGCGTGGCGCGCGACCCTGGCGCAGGTGAGGGAGGCGAACGCCGCGGGCTCCCGCGTGTACCCGCAGACGCAGGTGCGCTCGGTCGGGCTCCTGTTCGGCCTGCTGAACAACATGCCGCCGTTCGGCGGCCCGAACGGCGCGTGGGCGGAGCTGGGCAAGGCTCCCACGCTCGCGGCGCAACTGGAGCTCGCGCGCAAGCCCGAGTTCCGGGCGCGGCTCGTCGCGGACGGCGAGTCGAACTCGCCGTTCCCGGCGATGCTGATCCGCGAGCTCTACCTGCTCAAGGAGCGGGACGGCGAACAGCGCTACGACTTCGCCCCCGAGGACTCGATCAACGCGATCGCGGCCAAGCGCGGGATCTCGCGCGTCGAGGCCTTCCTGGACGCCATGTTCGAGAGCGAGGGCCAGGCGCTCTTCCTGTGCCCGATCGCAAACACGAACCTGGAGACCGTCGGGCGCATGCTGTCCGACGAGAACGTCTTGCTCGGCCTGGCGGACTCGGGCGCGCACTGCGGCCAGATCATGGACGCGAGCCTGCCCTCGTTCCTGCTGTCGTACTGGGTGCGCGAGCAGCAGCTCTTCCCGGTGGAGGAGGCCGTGCGCAAGCTCACGTCGGAACCGGCGCGCCTGTTCGGCCTGCGCGATCGCGGCGAGCTCCGGCCGGGGGCCTTCGCGGACGTCAACGTGATCGACCTGGACGCGCTGCGGCTCCAGCGGCCCGATTTCGTGTACGACTTCCCGCTCGGCGCCGGTCGCTTCACTCAGCGCGCGATAGGCATGCGACACACCCTGGTGAACGGCCAGCCCTTCATGGAGGACGGGGAGCACACCGGCGCCCACGCGGGCCGAGTGCTCCGGAGCAGCGACTAGGAACTACGGGGCGTCCGGTTTGTGGCGCACGAGTGATTCCACTGGAATCGCTTCGGTCAATAACAACGAAAAGAGGGACGTCGAGATGACCGAACAGAATCATGAGAACGAGCTCGAACCGTTGGAGATACGCTCGGCGCGCTGGTACCGACAGCAGCTCAGCTAACGGACATCATCTACGAGGTTGACGACTAAAGACATGAGCGAATTGGGCGCACTGGTAGGGCTGCGGGTGATCGACCTCGCGAACAGTCGCGGCGAAATGGCCGGGCGGGTACTCGCCGACCTTGGCGCGGAGGTGATCTGCGTGGAACCACCCGGCGGATCGGCCTCGCGCCGACGCCCCCCGTTTGCAGCTGACGGCGCTCACTCGTATTGGTGGGAGACGTTTGCGCTCGGCAAACACAGCGTTGTGGTCGACCTCGACTCAGCTTCGGATGTCGCTCGGCTGCGTAAACTGGTTTGTGGCGCAGATGTCCTGATCGAATCGTTCGAACCGGGCTATCTGCGGGAGCTTGGACTCGACTATGCATCGCTGGCAGATCACGCGCCGGGGCTGATCGTCGCCAGCATCAGTCCATTCGGTCAGGACGGACCCCGGGCGAACGCGCCGGCCTGTGAACTCACCATCGAAGCTGCCGGGGGACTGGTTGGCTTGCAGGGCGACCCGGACCGGGCACCGCTGCCGGTGGGAATGCCGCAAGCGCATCTGCACGCTGGCGTACAGGCAGCCGCCGACATCCTGATGGCGCTCAATGCGCGCGAACTGGACGGGCGCGGGCAGCATCTGGACGTGTCCATGCAGGCGGCCATGGTGTGGACGCTGATGAACGCAACTTGCTGGCCGTCGGTGGCCGGCATCGATGTACCAGGCTTTGCGGCGGCCCGCGCCACAGCCCGTCCGCCCGCGATACCCGGCATGCGGCCTATCAGAGTGCTGAACTGCGCGAACGGTCACGCGGTGGTCGGACTGCCGATACCCGGCATCGGTGAGCGCACGATGGCTGGTGTCATCGAGTGGCTTGTTGATGCGCACGCGGATCTGCTCGATCCGGACCTGCCTGCGATCGACTGGCTGAGCTGGATGTCGCAGGTGCGCGCAGGCGAGCTTGAGATAGACGCCTTCAACCGCGGCTACGACGCGATGGCGCTGGCCTTCGAGCGCACCACCAAGGCTGAACTGCTGACACTGGCCACTGAGCGCAAGTTGCTCATCGCGCCGGTGTTGGACACCGCTGATCTACTCGACGACGTGCAGCTCGAGGCGCGCGATTTCTGGCGCAACGTCGGCGACCTGAGTTTTGCCGGCCCCTTTGCCAAACTGTCTGCGACACCGGTTGAATACCGGCGTCCCGCACCGAAACTCGGTGCGCACCAGCACCTGCTCGACGTCTCCCCGAGCCCCAAGCCGCGCGGTTCCACCCAACATGCGCGGCGTGCGCTGCAAGACATCAAGGTGGCCGATTTTGCGTGGGCTGCTGCCGGGCCCATCATCAGCAAAGCGCTGGCTGACCATGGCGCCGACGTCATCCACGTCGAGTCCAGCCGCAGAACCGACATTATTCGATTGACTCCGCCATTCAAAGACGGACAGCGGGGCCTCAACCGCTCTCAGTTTTTCGCCAACTTCAACACCAACAAGCGCAGCATCGATCTGGATCTCGCTGATCCTGACGATTTGTCGATGGCGCGCGAAATTGCCGGTTGGGCCGACGTTGTCGTGGAGAGTTTCGTGCCGGGAACGATGTCGCGTTTTGGTCTCGACTACGAGACTCTGCGGTCGCTGAATCCGGGGCTCGTGATGCTGAGCACCTGTATGCGAGGTCAGTCGGGTCCGCAGCGCACCTATACCGGCTTTGGCAATCAGGGGGCAGCGCTGGCCGGCCTGTTTTCGATTACCGGCTGGCCGGACCGGGCGCCGACCGGGCCCTGGGGCGCGTACACCGATTTCATTGCGCCGCGGTATGGTGCAGCCGCCATTGCTGCGGCCCTGCTGCATCGTCGACGGACGGGTGAGGGTCAGCACATCGATTTGTCACAGATCGAAGCCGGGATACATTTTCTCGGGCCATTGCCTGCGCAATGTGCCGCCGATGGGGTAACTCTGCAGACCCCCGGCATGGCCAGCCACTATGCTTATCCGCATGGCGTGTACGCCGCTGCGGGGGAACAGTCGTGGATTGCCTTGGCCGCTACATCGCAAGCCGAGTGGGCAGCGCTTGCCGGTCTCGTCGGACTAATGCAGCATGCCGGTCTGGACGAACTGGCGCGGCGCGGCATGGCTGACAACATAGAGGCCTCTATCAGCAGCTGGGTAGGTGCACAATCGGCAGATGCGGCCGTGCAGGCCTGCTGGGACGCCGGGGTTCCGGCATACCGGGTGGTCTGGCCGAGTGCGTTGTACACCGATGAGCAACTCGCGCACGTGCAGTTTTTCAGGGACCTCGAACATCCGGAAATTGGGCGAGTCAAGTACGATGGCCATGCGACGAGGTTCTCGCGGACGCCACCGAGCCTCGATCGTCCTGGACCCTGCCTCGGGCAACACAGTGCAGAGATCCGCGCGATGTTCCGGTCGGCGGCGGCAGCGGGCTGATCTAGTGCAGCAGCTGCGCCGCGTCTATGTCACCGATTTTCAACGCATGCAGCAATTCGCCCCGTAGCGCGTGATTTAACGCATTGCGTTTATCGGGACAATTCATGGTGATGCGACGCACGTGAGGAGCCGGGTTGTCGATAAGAACAACTTGATAATCAGCATCGCCTCTCAGCTAATCTGGAGTGGACATTTTTTCGTTGTACTTTGTCTAAATCCATGCTTAAGGTAAAGATATTTTGCGAAAATCAAAGCATAGCAACATTCGTATTACAAAATTTACAATATACATGTCGATTTATTTGTTCAGTTAATCATAAATTAATACGTATATTGCATTTGCTCTTGTGTAAATGGTAACGTTCCCCTTCTTTGCAGGATGAGTCGTAAACGAGGAGTCACCGTGGGTATTGGATTTATTGGCCTGGGCACCATGGGCCGGCCTGTCGCAGAAAATCTGCTGACCGCGGGTCACGACCTGATCGTTCACGATGTGATGAGTGCTGCGGTTGATGAGATGGTGGAACTGGGGGCATCAGCAGCGGGTTCGGTGCAGGATCTGGCCCGTAACGCGGGGGTTGTATTCCTTTCTTTACCCGGTCCGGCTGAGATCGATGCGGTGGTAATGGGCATCGACGGTGTGCGTCAGCATGCGGCAGAAGGCACCATCATCGTCGATCTGTCAACGAGCTCCGTAGCCGCGGTGCGCTCGGTTGCATCCGCTTGCGACGCCGCAGGTCTGCACTACGTGGATGCCCCGGTTTCCGGCGGCGCCGTGGGCGCGCGCGCCGGCACGCTCAGCATTCTCGTGGGTACCGACGACGATGAGGTGTTCGCAACGATTGAACCGCTGCTACAGGCTTTCGGCCGCAACATCGTGCGGGCTGGAGGCGTTGGCGGCGGCACTCTGCTGAAACTGATCAACAATCAGGTTTTTCTCTCCGCCACCGTACTCGTGCAGGAGGCCTTTGTTTTTGGCGCCAAAGCCGGACTGTCGTCGGACGAGATCAAGGCCGTGCTGGATCACAGCACGGCGGGTGTGATAACGCGCAATACAGGCTTCGTGCTGAACCGCGATTTCAACGCACAGGTGTTCAAGCTGTCGATCGCCACCAAGGACCTGGCGCTGTCGCTGGAATCCGCTGAAGCCCTGGCGGTATCGATGCCCATGACCGAAGCGGCTCATAGTATGTTTCAGCAGGCCGTCGAAGCAGGTTATGGAGACCAGGCTTTCTATTCCACGGTACGACGCTTGGAAGACCTGGCCGGTGCTGAGGTGGCGCCATTAAGCCCATTAATCAAAGAGGATGAATAGCATGACTACTCCGTCGTCACCGTCGAGCGTGGATCTCTCCCGCGGCGCATCTTTCGCCAACGGCTTTCCCCATGAGTTTTTCAGCTGGCTGCGTGAGCATGACCCCGTGCACTGGCATGAGCCCACAGAACACACGGCTGGCGGCGAAGGGTTCTGGGTCGTCAGCCGCTACGAAGATGTGGCTTACGTGATTCGCAATCCCCAACTGTTCTCGTCTGGCGCTGCCGGTGGACGGAAGGGCGGGGGGACCGCTCTGGAGGACCATGAAGATATCGTCAATATTGTGCTCAATTTTACCGATGACCCGAAGCATCGCCGGTTGCGCGGCCTCATCAGCCAGGGATTTACACCCAAAGCCATCAAGAACCTGCAGGCGGAAATGGAAGAGCGGGCGCATCGCCTGTTCGATCAGGTGCCGGATCTGCAACACTTCGACTTTGTGCGCCACGTGGCGCGGGAGTTGCCATTGCAGATGATCTGCTCTCTGCTGGGTGTACCCTTAGACGAGCGGGCGGAGCTGGTGGACTGGGTCGACCAGGGGTTGGCCAGCGATAAAGGCGATGTCATGGACCCCGAATCGCGCGCCAAGTTACGCCGATATGGCGCCGACCTCATCGAGAAAAAACGCCGGGCACCGGCCGACGACATCCTATCAACGCTCATCGCCGCCAGATTTGAGGAGGACGGCTCTCAGTTAACCGATCAGGAATTGCTGGGGTTCTTTTCACTTCTGTTCCCGGCAGGTGCTGAAACCACCCGCAGCGCCCTGGGCGGCGCAGTCAAGGCTTTTGCCGAACTTCCCGAGCAGTTTGAGCGGCTGAAGAACGATGCTGAACTCACTAGGTCGGCGATTGAGGAGATCGTGCGCTGGACGACCCCTTCCATCTACAAACGACGCACCGCGGTAGAGGACACAGAACTGGGCGGCCGTAAGATCCGCCGCGGAGACAAGGTCACGCACTGGGAGATGTCGGCCAACCGGGATGGGCGTGCATTTACAAACCCTTTTGCGTTTGATGTCGGGCGGTGGCCAAACAAGCATCTCGGCTTCGGTGCCGGTGTGCACTTCTGCCTGGGCGCCAGCCTGGCCCGTATGGAAATCCAGGTCGTGCTGGATGTGTTGACCGAGCGATTTCAGCAGTTCGAGATCGTCGGCGATCACGCCTGGATGCCCAATAACCGCCTGCTTGGTTTGACCAAGCTGGAGATTTGCGCGGCCTGAATTGGCCGAGCTTCAACAGGAGAGAATCAGTGGCGAATGAACCCACCAAATCTGAAAAAGGGCTTGCCCTGGCCCGTCGCCTGTTCGAAGGGGTCACCGGTGGCGGGTCGTCCAGACCGCCAAACCAGTTTTCGGAATACACCGTGGAGCATCTCTTCGGCACCGTGTGGCAGGACGACACTCTGGCTCTGGAAGAGCGATCATTGCTCACCTGCACGGTTCTGGTAGCGCTGAACCGCGAGGCGGAGCAGCGGCTTCACTTTGTGGGCGCGAAAAACCTGGGTGTTTCACGGGCCAAAGTGGAAGCCATGATCACCCACACCGCCCACTATGCCGGCTGGCCCTGTGCCGCCAGCGCCTTCCGGGTACTGGGTGAAGTCTGGCCCGAAGACTAGAACACGGCTCCCCGACGAGATCACGCGCCTGAGCCGGGTGCTAGACTTGCGCGCGCCAGATAAAGAAAATACCCCCATGGAATACCCTGACAAAACAGACCTTCAAATCATCCAGGAGTTGCGGGCCAGTCCTCGTATCACGAATAAACGGATCGCAAGGCAATTGGACATTGCTGAAAGCACGGTCGCACAACGCATTCGTGGAATGGCTGAGCGTGGGATCATGAAAGTCGTCGCGCAGAAGCACCTGTTTTCAGATGGTTATGAATTCCTGTGCTTTTTGTTTGTGAATACCTCAAGACGGAAGGTTCAAGAGGTCTGTAAGGACATAGCAAATCACAAAGAAGTTTGCAGTGTGTCTCAGGGCGTAGGGAATCCTGACGTATTTGTCATATCGCGCGCGAAATCAATCAAGAGCGCGCATGATCTAGTTGATCGCATCGGCCAGATCAAGGGGGTGGACACGGTAGACTTTTGTACGTGTATACACATGCACAAGTATGTTTCTGCATTGGGAGATCTCAACGCGCCTAACTCCATGGTAGACAAAGAAGAAGAATCCATCTTTCTGCCGCTCTCTCAGGATGGGCGACAGAGTAATCGTGAGGTTGCGCGTAAGCTCGATGTCTCGGAAGGCACAGTGCGACAGCGGATCAATAAGTTGGCGCAGTCGGGTGTTATGCAGTTTGAAGTGGTTTGCAATCCTGCGGCGTTGCGGTTGACGGTTAATGCGACCGCTCGCATTACGACTCTCACGCGCCAAACTGATAAGGTGATCAGAGAACTCAAGAAGCTGGATTCAGTCGCTTTATTGGCTGAGGTGACAGGTGGTACAAACATTTTGGCTCATTTGAACGCGTCCAGCACACAGGAACTAGGCGATTTGTGCGACAACACGATACCCGCTATTGGTGGGATCCATTCAATGCAAGTTCAACTAGTGGTTTCGGCTGCGAAACATCAATACCACTACGCTTACTTTGACAGTGTTAAAGAACTCCCTAGAAGAAAGTAGCTATGGCGGTTTAGCTCAGTCTCGCAGTAGTCTCAGAGCAGAGGTAAAAAAAGGGGTGATCTGTCGACTTTCCGCGCTCACTTACTGATTCATGATCGAGTCGCAGTTGAACTGACCCATTCTTTGATGGTGGCACGTTGATTTCCAATCGCAATCTCGAAAGCGCGTTCACTGGACCGATCTATAGTTCTTATGGTTTCCCAGTCGTGTCGGAACTGATCCTCCAGTCGTTGCTCGTAAGCAACAATGCGAGATTCAGGCGATATCGGTTTGACCGGCTAAGCGTTCTGATTGAGTGCTGGCCCTGCACCCTTGAAAGCATGAATGTCCCGATCTAAATTGTATATGTACAAAATATAAATCATATTGACAATAATGAATGTTGTGCAGTGGCATCCGCCAACTGACCCCGGTCCGTTCCTCCTGAGCCAATCCAAGGTTCCGCGATCAATAGCAAGCGATGTCTCCCTCGACCACTTGAACGATCCGCTTGCCGCCGCCCGTTGACTCGAACATGTCCATCAGTGCGCGCGGCATCGCCTCGAAACCGCTGACGACATCAACTGGCGCCTTCAGTTTGCCTTCGGTCAGCCAAGCGGCCATGGCCGCTTCCGCCGCATCGAATTCGGCGCTGTGGTTGTAAACGAAGAAGCCGCGCATGTCGGCGTTGGCTCGGCGCAGGTTCGTGTAGTTTCTGGGGCCGAAGGGCGTCTGGCGTTGGTATTCCGAAATGGAACCGCACAGCACGACCCGGGCGCCCGGAGCGAGATGGCCTAGGGCGGCCTCAAGGATTTCACCGCCGACGTTGTCGAAGTAGAGATCGACGCCGGCAGGAAACGACTCCCGGATCGCCGCAGCCACGTCGTCCGCCTTGTAGTCGATGGCCACATCGCAGCCGAGTTTCTCGATCAGGCTGCATTTCTCCGGCCCCCCGGCGATGCCGACCAGGGGTGCGCAGCCGTGCAGGCGAGCCATCTGCACCACTAGGGAGCCCACACCGCCGGCCGCCCCGGAAACCAGCACCGCATCACTCGGCCGGGGTTGCCCGCGGCCGAAAAAGCCACAGTAGGCGGAGAATCCAGTCATGCCGAATACCGTCAGTGCGTGGTGTATGGGCAGGCCGTGCGGCTTCAGGCGGCGAAACTTCTCCGCATCGGTCATGCGGCTGACCTTCCAAGTCTGCCAGCCAAGTTGCCCCTGCACGAATTCGCCGGGTGCGAAACCAGCGTGATTGGAGGCGATCACCTCGGCGACGCCCCGGCCGTGGATCACCTCGCCAATCTCAAGCGGCGCTTCCCCGGCAGCGCCCCCTTGCATCATGTACATGCGCATGACCGGTGCGATGTTCAGCAGGTGCGTTTTCAGCAGCACTTCGCCCGGGCCGGGTTCAGCAACCGGGGCTTCCCGGTACTCGAAATGCCTCGCCTCAAGGGTGGTGACCGGATGTTCCGCGATCACCCATTGCCGGTTCGGCCCGCCCCAGTCGTTCGATTTCGCCATGACATTCAAGTTCCGATCGAGTAGGTTGCGGCAGGTAGGCAATAGAGCCTTCCACACAGGCAGCCGGGTGCGCTTCGAGCGCGATTGGCACAAGGACTGGCAGGAGCAATGAGCATGACCATGAAACCTCTTCACGCTAGGCTTCGGACATGGCGTTCGGCTTTGCTGCTGCCGGTTCTGCTCGCAGCGCTGGCCGGCTGCACGCCGCCGGGCGCCGAGGGCGATGAGAGCAGTTCATCAACGGCTGCAACAGCGGATACGCCTGCCATCCAGCCCCTCGGGCTGGACGAGGCCCCCGACCCGCTCACGCTCAGACGCCAGACCCTGATTGTAAGGGATATCGAGAAATCACTGCTCCTGTACCGGGATGCGATCGGCATGGAGGTCATCTACGACAACATCATCCGCCGCCCACACCGGACGGAGGACCGTCAGCAGGAGATTCGGCTGGTGTTCCTGAAAGCCAACAACGATTTCATCGGCGTCCTCGGGCTGGTTGACTACGAATACAACAACCCGGAGCACCCCGTACATGCCAAGCCGGTGCGCAAGGAAGGATTCACGCCGGGAAACTCGGTGCTGCTGTTCAACACCACGCAACTTGAAGAGCGCTGGCCCAAGATCGAAGCGGTGGAGGGCGTTGAAGTCATCGGCGGTCCCACCTATACGGAGTACCCGTCGTACGACGGCAGCAGCATCATCCGGGTCAACGTCACGCGGTTCTACGATGTGGACGGTTTCCTCGTGGAGTTCAATCAGCCGCTCGATCCGATCCACTGAAGCCGCTGCATCGGGGGTTGCGGTAAACTAGGCTCATGTCCCAATTCGATTCCGTTGAAGACGCGCTCCAGGCCATCGCGGCGGGCGAGATGGTGGTCGTGGTTGATGATGACGACCGTGAGAACGAAGGCGACCTCATCATGGCCGCAAGCAAGGCGACCCCCGAGCAGGTGGCCTTTATGATCCGCCACACCAGCGGCATCCTTTGCGCGCCCATTCGCCAGAGCTTAGCGAACCGTTTGCGCCTCGATCCCATGGTGGCGCTCAACGATGCGCCCATGAGCACCGCGTTCACCGTCTCCATCGACTACAAGCAGGGCCTGACCACCGGCATTTCGGCCGAAGAACGGGCGGCTACGGTGCAGGCGCTCACCAGCAGCAACGTGGCGGGCGAGGATTTCGTGCGTCCCGGCCACATCTTCCCGCTGGTGGCCCGCCGCGGCGGCGTGCTGGTGCGTTCGGGGCACACCGAGGCCGGCGTTGACCTAGCGGAACTGGCCGGTTTGCCGCCGGTGGGCCTGCTGGCGGAACTGGTCAATGACGACGGCACGGTGCAGCGGCTGCCGCAATTGCTCGAGTTCGCTGGCCGCCACCAGTTGAAGATCATCACCATCGCCGACCTCATCGCCTATAGGCAGACCCGGGAGCGGCTGGTGGAGCGCACCCGGGAGTTCCAGGTCAAGACGCGCATCGGCCCGGCCCGGGCGCTCGCTTACAAAACCAAGTTCGAGGATGCGGAGCATCTGGCGCTGGTGTTCGGCGACGTGCGCGGCGATGCGTCGGTGCCCGTGCGCATGCATCGTGAAAAACTGATCGATGACGTGCTCGGTCCGCAGACCGATCATGACCTGAGTCTCCTGGATGCGTCCTTGGACCGCATCAAGGCCTTGGGGCAGGGTGTTTTGATCTACCTTCGCACCGGCTTTGTGGGTGTGCCCCTAGAGCGGTTGGAGGACCAGTCCCGGGAGCAGGAGCGCAAGGCCCAATGGCTGGAGATCGGCGTCGGCGCGCAGATTTTGCGCGATCTGGGCCTCACCCACATTCGCCTCATCGCGGGCCGCGAAGTGGGCTTCGTCGGCATGCGCGGCTTCGGGCTGACTCTCGACGCGACGGAGCTTCTCTAACACCCATGCCCCTTCCGCTGGTCGGCATCACCATGGGCGACCCGGCGGGCATCGGCCCGGAGGTGCTGGCCAAGCACTTGCAGGTGGCGGATTGTGCCGGGATTCGGCTGCTGCTGATCGGCAGCGGCTGGGCCTTGACCGAGGGCGCTGCGGCGGCGAATCTGCCGCCGGCGCCACTCCCGGAGTTCGATTCGATCGACGACCTGCCCGCTAGCGCCGGCATTGTCGGAATCTTCGACGTTGGGGTGCCCCGGCCTGCAGACTTTCGGCACGGCCAGGTTCAGGTCGCCTGCGGGCGCCATGCCGTGCAGGCGGTGGAGGCGGCGGCGGCGCTCTGCCTCGACGGGCGCTTGGCGGCGATGGTGACCTGCCCCATCAACAAGGAGGCGATTCACGCAGCCGGCTATGTTGACGACATCGGCCACCAGGAAATCTTGGCGCGGCTGACGGGCTCGGCCTCCACCGCAACGATGTTGATGACACCGGGCCTCAAGGTCGTGCATCTTTCCACCCACAAGCCCTTGATCGAAGCCGCCCGCTACGCCACCCGCGCCAACGTGGGCGAGAAACTCGGCCTGATCCACGAGTCGCTTGAGCGGTGGGGCCTGCACCGACCGCGCATCGCGGTGGCGGCGCTCAACCCCCACGGCGGGGAAGGGGGGCTGCTGGGCCGGGAGGAAATCGACGAGCTCGCGCCCGCCGTCGCCGACGCTCGGCGGCAAGGCCTGGACGTCACCGGCCCCATCCCGGCGGATTCGGTGTTCAACCGGGCCATCGGCGGCGAGTTCGACGTGGTGCTGGCCCTCTACCACGACCAAGGCCATATCGCTGTGAAAGTCCACGACTTTCACCAAAGCACCACCGCCACCTTGGGCATTCCCTTCGTCCGCACTTCGGTGGACCACGGCACCGCTTTCGATATCGCGGGCCTTGGCAGAGCCGACAGCCGCGGTCTCGCCGCCGCCATTGAGGCAGCGCAATCGCTGGTGGAACGGCGTTTGCAGTGAGCGGGAGGACTGGAAGCGCGGTATCGATGAAAAGACGGTTGACAGCACATCTGTTAATTTATACAGTATCGATGCTTGGTTCCCCTATAATGGACATTAGCTGATGGCTTCACCCAATATGCGGCCAGCCACAAAGCCCGACACCGCTGAAGCCGCACTCCGTGATCCTCACCTGATCGAGGCAATTGCGCGAAATGTCGTTGGGATTGAAGGGCAATCGGTGACCTATCACATCGGGTCGTCGAAGACTTACGACTGGGGGAATCCCGAGGAGTGGGTGCGGGCGAGAACGATCGCCTTTCTGGTTGTGGCAAGGGACTATCCAGCTAAGCGGGTTGGCACTGAAGTAACGGTGCCGTCGAGAACTGGCGGCGACCGAGCGGATGTCGTGGTCTTCAGGGATGACGAGCATCGCGACCCCTATTTGGTGGTCGAGTGCAAGCCCGTTGGTTCAACGGATGCAGTCGAGCGCCAAGCCATTGAGCAGGCTTTCGGCTACGGTGGCAGTTTCCGGAGCGCTTACGTTCTTTACGACCAGTATGACACCAGCAGGCTCTTTGACTTGGCGGGATTTCCGTCCGGGGAGCGTGTGCTGAACGTCCTCGGAAGTCGAGATGCCGCACCCCATTGCTATGGCGAGGCACCCGCTTTCGCTTTAGTGGCTGGGGGCGAAACGGACATAGCGCCGGTTGTAGATCGTTCGCGGGTTGGCATGATCATTCGGCAGGCGCACTCCGCCATATGGTCGGGCGGAAAGCGGGATCCCCTCACAGCCTTTGATGAGTGGAGCAAGCTGCTGTTTGCCAAAATTGCTGATGAGCGTCACACGCCCAATGGCCAGCCGCGGCGGTTCCAAGTCGGTGTGCGCGAAAAGCCCGAAGCAGTAGCAGCGCGCATTCGCCAACTTTTCGCCGAAGCAGTCCGCCGCGACCCGGCCGTCTTTCCGCCGGGGGCGGAAATTGGTCTTCCGCCGGACAAAATAGTTGACGTGGTCCGCACATTGGACCAAGTCAGCTTTTCCAATACCGATGTTGATGTCATCGGGGCGGCGTTTGAAGGGTTTTTCGGCGCCATTTTCCGGGGTGAACTCGGTCAGTACTTCACCATGCGACCGCTGGCGCGGTTCATCGTGGCCTTGTTGAACATCCACGAGGGCCACTACGTGCTCGACCCGACCGCGGGCAGCGGCGGCTTCCTGCTTGAGACACTGCTGCAGGTGTGGGGGCGCATTGATGCAGCGTATCAGGGTCAAGCCCAGCTCGTGCGAACGAAATCCGACTTTGCGGCCAATCGACTGTTCGGCATCGAAATTCACGCTACGCTCGCTCGCATCTGCAAGATCAATCTGCTCCTGCACCAAGACGGGCACACGAACGTCGAAGGTGACCGTTCCTGCTTGGACACTGAGTTTGCCAACGCCAGGCTGAGTCTCGCTTTGGCGTCGGCGGAAAATCCAGCGCGAGGGGGAGGTTTCGACTGCATTGTCGGCAATCCGCCATTTGGGGACTCAGTGGCTGCTGGCGATCCGGACCTTTTGGGGGCCAACGTTCTTGAAGCTTTTGAAATAGCTCGGGATCGTCAAAAAGTGCCCTCAGAGCACGTCATCCTTGAACGGTCGATCCAACTGTTGGCGCCAGGTGGGCGCCTAGGCTTCATCCTGCCCGATGGCTTGCTCAACAATCAGGGTGAGGGATCGAACTGTCCCCAAGCCAGAGCGCTGCTGGCGGAAAACGGATTCGTTGAGGCGGTCATCTCGCTCCCCGATCATGCCTTTCATACGTCGGGAGCCCAGAACAAGACTTCAGTGCTTGTTTTCCGCAAGTTTGTTGAAGCGGAGGCCAACCAGTTCAAGGAGGTGCGCAACGAGGCGCTGGCGGAAGGGCGAGACCGGACTCAAGCCATTGCTGATGCTTGGACAATACTGCAGCATCGTACGTTTTTGGCCGAGGCTGATCATGTGGGCTACCTGCCCACTGGTGCGGCTACCGAACAAAACGACTTGTATCTGCCCGCGGCGAACGGGATGCTTGCGAACGATCAAGCAGGTTCAATTCTTGGCGAGTATCGGCGCTTCTTGGCCAGCGGCGCGGAATATGAGGGAGTAACCAATCCCCACTGCGCCACGCTGCCCTTCGAAGACCTTTGGTCGGCTCATGAGAGCAACCGTTTGGATCCAAAGTACTTTCTCTTCAAGCTGGGCGAAGAAAGTGGCGTACCGGACGGTTGGAATTCCGATCGGCTTGGTGATCTCATGCGGCGGCGGGATAGCCGGGTCAGGCCGGAGGAAACGCCCGATCAGGAGTTTGTGGTGATGACCCTCGGCCAGAACGGCGAAATTCGCCCTCGAGAAGCAGGCAAAGGACGTAACCCACCGCAATGGCTGGGGATGTATTTCGACGGCAGTCCGTCCCGTTGGCATTCGGCGCGCAGCGGCGATTTGGTGTATTCCTCCATCGACCTATGGAAGGGCTGCATCGCCGTTGTCACCGAACCCTTTGATGGCGCTTTGGTCACCAGCGAATTCCCGATCTATCAGGTGACCGATGGTCGCCTTGACCCACGCTTTCTGGCTTACTTGCTGCGCACACCCCACTATCAGCGTGCGTTCCGGGCGATTACCACCGGACACAGCAATCGAAGACGGGCGCAGACAGGGGACTTCGAAGCCATACGCATCGCCTTTCCCAGCCGGGAGGAGCAGCAGCGTCTCGTTGAACGCCTTGAGGAGGCCCGCACTGCGCAACGACAGGCAGGGTCGCGTTTTGCTGCTGAGTTCGAGCGGCTCGGACAGCAGGCGTATCAGGTGGTTGCGGATTCTGTTAACTTGCGCGGGCATTAACCCATTGAGACCTTAGAACTCCAGTACTGATTTGATATAAATCAATGGGTTGATTGCCATATATAGAAACTGACTAAACTAAGCAAGCAAGAGGCACACCGTATGAAGTTTGGAGTCGCGCTGGGCATCGGCCCGCAAGTGCAGATCGATTTGGAAGCCATTCAGCGAGTTGAGGCGGCTGGGTTCGACTCGCTTTGGGCGGGGGAGGCCTGGGGTTCGGACGCCATCACGCCCTTGGCTTACGTGGCTGGCCACACTAGCCGCATTAAGCTCGGCACCTCGATCATGCAGATGTCCGCCCGCACCCCGGCTATGGCGGCCATGCAGGCGATGACCGTGGACAAGCTCTCCGGGGGGCGGATGATCGTGGGCTTGGGACCTTCCGGACCGCAGGTGATCGAGGGCTGGCATGGCCAGCCCTACGGCAAGCCGCTCACCCGCACCCGGGAGTACATTGCCATCATGCGCCAAATTTTCGCCCGCCAGGATCGGGTCGCGTTTCAGGGCGAGTGCTACCAGATTCCGTACACCGGCGAGGGCGCATCGGGCTTGGGCAAGCCGCTGCGCAGCATCCTCCACGGGCGCCCGGACATTCCCATCTACACGGCGGCGATTTCGCCGAGGGGCGTGGCGACGGCTGCACAGGTGGCCGACGGGGTGATTCCCCTGTGGGTCACGCCGGAGGGTTTGGACGGCTTTGCGGCTGACATCGAGTCCGGCTTCGCCAAGGCGGAAGGGGAGAAGGGCTGGGCTGATTTCGATGTTCAGCCCCAGGTCAACGTGATCGTCGGCGACGACCTGCAAGCCTGCCGGGACAAGCTGCGGCCCCAACTGGCCCTCTACGTCGGCGGCATGGGCGCCCGTTCCAAGAACTTCTACAACAACCTGGTCAGCCGCCAAGGCTGGCCGGATGCCGCCAAGGAGATTCAGGATCTCTACTTGGGCGGTCAGCGCAACGAGGCCATGGCCGCCGTGCCCGACGACCTGATCGACGCCGTCGCGTTGGTCGGCCCCAAGGAGCGCGTCCGCGACCGCCTCGATGCTTGGCGTGACAGCAGGGCCACCGGATTGGTGTTTTCCGGCAGCCCAGAATCCATTGAAGCCGTGGCGGAGATTGCGCTGTAGCCTGTAGGGGCGAACCCCTCGCGTGAAGTTACGGCGCTAGCCCCTCGCTCCGGAGCGGGATTCCTCGGAGCGAGGGCGTCCCGCCCTCGATTGGGCTAGCGGAAGGGACCTGCGATATTGCTACCCGTTGCGAGCTTCTGAGAGAGCGACCGCCGCGTCGTTGAATTCGGCGGCGTCGGCATAGCGCACCCCGCCGTGAATCACCGCGGTTGCGCCGATGCCCGCCCAGTCGGCCAGGCGTTGCGCGAGTTCGCTAGGGTTCTCGAAGGGCAGCCGGGTGAAAACGGCGATTTCCGGCTCGCCCTTGCCCGCATCGGCGAAGCGCTGGCGCAGTTCCTGGACCGGTGCGGCGAACTTCTCTGGGCGCCGTCCGCCCATGGGAAGCCAGCCGTCACCATGGGCCACCGCTCGGTTGAACGCGTATGGGAGCGTGCCGCCAATGAGCAGGGGCGGACGCATTGGGCGCGGCAGGAACATGAAGTCCTGGCCGTTTTCGGTGACCCGGTCGCTGGCGAAGGCACGATTTAGGAATTCAAGCCCCTCGTTGAACAACCGCCCCCTCCGGTTGCGCGGGACGCCCAAGGCGTTGAATTGCGCTGGCATCCAACCGACTCCGACGCCGAGGCGCAGACGGCATCCAGACAATTCCTGCAGCGTCGCGATCACCTTGGCGGTGGGCAGAATCGGCCGGTAGGGCAGCACCAGCACACCGGTGCCAAGGCCAATGCGGCCGGTTTTAGCGGCGAGGAACAGCAGTGCGCCCAAGGGGTCGAGATAGCGGCCGCCGGAACCTTCGATGTCATCCGGCGGTATGGCGATGTGGTCCACCACCACGATGTCGTCCAGCCCAGCCTGCTCAGCGGCTTCGGCGCAAGCCACCATGACGGCGGCATCCGATTGCGGACCTTGGGTCCGAATCTGTATGCCGAGCCTGATATTGCCCTCAGACATGCGTCTCTCCTGCCCTCACGCTCATGGTTGCCTGTTTGCGATTTGGGCGCAAGTGCGGGTGTTGGCAACATGCAGTGGGCAAGACTATTGACAACCCGTCGATGACGGGTGTAGGTTCGACTCATTCTGGTAAACCACGAGGTGGCTCATGGAAGATCGTAGGGTGCGCAGGCTCAGGGAGAAGTTGGGAATCTCCACGGAGGACCAACGGCAAGCAGCAGGCAAGGCGATCAGCCCGAATCTTCAAAGGAAGATTTCGGGGTTTGCCGGGGCGGGCGGTAACTTCGTTTCGGCACCGCCTCAAGCCGGCGGCAACTTCGTTTCGGCACCGCCCCGAGTAGGCGGCAACTTTGTTTCCTCACCGCCTGTGGTTGATCGCACAGCGGTGGGAAGCTGACTGCTTTAGGGCTCTAATGCCTTGTCCTGAAGCTTCAAAGGCTTCAGGGCATTACACGCCTCTCATGGGCGACCGTGGCCGTGCCAATTTCGCCTGATGGCCGTGCGTATCGCCAGTGACCGAAACAGGGTGAGCTTCGAGCAGCTCCAGACGCTGGAGGTCATACTCAAGATCACCGAGCGCTGCAACCTGAACTGCGACTATTGCTACTTCTTCAACGCTGGCGACGACAGCTACCAGCAGCATGCGGCGTTTATTGGCGACGACACGATCGCGCTGGTGGTGCGGCGGCTGAGAGAGTTTTCCGAGGCGTGCAAGCTTGAGCGAATCGCCGTTCACCTGCACGGCGGCGAGCCACTATTGATGCCGAAAGCTCGTTTCGACCGGGTATGCCAAGAGATCAAATCCAATCTGGTGGACGTGCTCGACCTGTCCTTGACAATCCAGACCAACGGCATGCTGATTGATCGCGAGTGGATAGAGATTTTCAACAGACATGACGTGCAGGTGGGCATCAGCCTTGACGGAGCAAAGGCGCACAACGACGCCCATCGGCTCGATCATCGCGGCCGGTCCTCCTACCATGCGACCGTTCAAGGATTGGCCTTGTGCCAGGAACACCTGCATCAGCCTCCAACGGTCTTGGCCGTGATCGGTGAGGAGTTCGACGCCAAGGAAATCTACCCACACTTTCGAAACGACCTCAAGGTGGAACACCTCGACTTTTTGCTCCCTGACCTCAATCACGACAACTTTTCCGGTGACGCGCAAGCCTATGGAGCGTTTCTGATCAAGGTGTTCGACATGATGGTGGATGACGATGAATCCGTCAGCGTCAGGTTTATCGATCATTTCCTGGCGCGAATCTACGGGCAGGGGAACTTCCTCTTTGCTGGCGGCAGAAGCGATCCGGACTACATGCTAATCACCGTGTCGTCCGATGGCGGAGTGGGGCCGGACGACACCTTGAGGTCCACGAAGTACTGGAGTGGCTATGAGTACCGGGACCTGAAGAGTTCAAGCCTCGAGGAGATCCTTCAGGACCCCTTGTTTCATGACTTCGAGAAGTTCAAGGGAACGCCCGCATCTTCATGTTCGGATTGCTGTTGGCGAGACGTCTGTGGCAGTGGCCAACCGGTACACCGCTATGCCAGCAGCAACGGCTTCGACAACCCGACGGTCTATTGCCAAGGCCTGGACAACTTCTACACCCATGTATTGAAGTATCTGGCATTGCACGGCGAGCCGTTGGAAGAGATCGGAGCGGACTTGATCTGAGAATGAGAGTCTTCTTTGACGGTAGGCTCGGAGATATTCGGGACCTGATTTCGTTTAGCGACACGCTCGTTTGTGCACAGGAGCATTACCCGGACGCCGTTGACTATCGATCCGGCGCCAAACTGCCCATCGACTTCCGCAAGCTGAGTGAATCTGAAGTTACTGAATACACCGGCTCGCTCGATGAACTGTCGATCGAAGACGAACTGAACTTTGCCGCATTCTTTCATTGCGGCCTGAGGTCGGAGAGGGCATTGGAGTTCAAGCCCTTTCTCAGCCTGTCGCCGGTGGTTGCTCTCGACCCGTCCATCGACGACGCGAACCATCCTTCGATCACGGTGGATCATGAATCGAACTTGCGCTTGGGGCTGCACGTCGATTCGTGGGACGGGCTCGATATGGCCGCTCGCTGGAAGAGCCGAAACCGCATAGTTGTGAACGGAGGCCCTGGAGAGCGGTATCTCTATCTGGTCCCTGTGCCGATCGAGGCAATGGCGGCGCGCATCGAGTCACCCAAAAGCCGTCACCCCAGCGAAGTGGCGGACCTTTACCTCCAGAGTGCCCCGCGCATCCCTTGCTTGCGCATCCTTCAGGCGGCGAACGTCGCCTACGTCTGCAGCACCGAGCGTCTTGTCCACGACGCCTGCGTACCTCCAACCAGCGAACGGTCCGAAAGCCGCCACTACCTAGGTCATTTTGTGAAGAGTTAGCGACGCGTTGCGCCGATCCGATCGGTCCCCCCGGTCGTGCAGTAGTTTCGCGCAGCGAAACTACAACGCGAACCGAAGGAGGCACTTGCGCTGTTCTGAGAGTCTTTAGGGGCGGGGTTTTGCGGGCGCTCC
>VYDB01000044.1 GCA_009843635.1 Gammaproteobacteria bacterium | reverse complement strand
AGCTTCCCCGAAACCCGCCTCCTTCAGGCTCATTTCCTTATTGGAAAACACTGCCTACTTTCAGTGGCGTTTGCCACCCTTGGCTGACCAGTCGGCCAGCGAATGGGCGTGGTCTTTCCCGCCGTTCTTCAGGCATCACGGTGACTCTCAGCTAGGCGTCGTCCAGTTGCCCACAGGCAGCAGGTAGAACGGCAGGTTGCGACGGGAATCCACAAGATCCCGAAGCTGTAGGCCGATCTCGCTGACTGCTCCACGGCGGGGACTAGAAGCCCTCACCCGAAGAACTTCCCAATCTGACATCTATGTGACATTCTCACCAAGGATTCCCACCATATCAACGCAACCCATTGATTTAACTGGTAGCTAGGGGGGGACTCGAACCCCCGACCTCAGGATTATGAATCCTGCGCTCTAACCAGCTGAGCTACCTAGCCACTTGAGGCTGCCGCCCGGCGGCGACAGGTGGGCAATTTTCCGGGCGCTGGGGAATGCTGTCAATGATGTGGCCCATCACTTTCCGTTGCCGGGAGCTTGCGGGATCATGCCTATAATCCTTGATTATCTGGCAGCAGCACCCTGGAGCCCAACCCATGCATCCAAGCGAAGCTGAATTCGCGAACGAAGCCTTCTACATGGCCTTCAACCGGCGGGATGTGGCTGCGATGGAGGCGCTTTGGTCGGCGCGGCATGAGGCCGTTTGCCTGCATCCGGGCTGGCCTGCGCTGATCGGGCGCGAGGCCATCATGGACAGTTGGCGCTCCATCTTTGCCAACCCTGACCAGCCGCCGGTGACCTTTCACAGCGCCAGCCCCTGCCGCATGGGGGACGGCATGGTGGCGGTTGTCTGCTACGAAGTGGTGGCGGGCAGCACCATGGTGGCCACCAATCTGTTTATTGAAGAGGATGGTCAGCCCAAGCTGGTTCTGCATCAATCCGGCATCTGCGCCCGTCCCCCGCCGATGGCGGAGGAGACTTCGCTGGACGTTAACTGAAGCCCGCCTGCTTCACACGTTGAAGCGGAAGTGCATTAGGTCGCCATCGGCCACAACGTAGTCCTTACCCTCTAGGCGCCACTTGCCCGCGTCCTTGGCGCCCTGCTCGCCGCTGCAGGCGATGAAGTCCTCGTAGCCGACCACTTCGGCGCGGATAAAGCCCTTTTCGAAGTCCGTGTGAATCACGCTGGCGGCTTGAGGCGCCCGGGTGCCGACGGCAATGGTCCAAGCCCGGGCCTCCTTCGGCCCTGCCGTGAAGTAGTGGTGCAGGCCGAGCAGGCTGTAGCCCGCTCGAATCACGCGGTTCAGGCCGGGCTCTTCGATGCCGAGGGCATCCAGGAACTCCCCGCGCTCAGCCTCGTCGAGTTCGGCGATTTCCGCTTCGATCCGATTGCAGATCGGCACCACCGGAGCGCCCTCCTGGGCGGCAACGGCGGCCACTTCGTCGAGCAGGGCGTTGTCGTCGAAGCCGTCCTCGGCGACGTTGGCGATGTACAGCACCGGCTTGGCCGTCAACAGGTGCAGTTCGCGCAGCCGGGCGCGGGCGTTGCCGTCCAGGGCCAACGAGCGTACCGGGGCGCCGGCCTCCAAGCCTTCGCGCACCTGCCCAAGCAGTGCCATGAGGGCGACGGCTTCCTTGTCCCCCGAGCCCGCCATGCGGCGGACGCGGTCGGCGGCCCGCTCCACGGTGTCAAGGTCGGCCAAGGCGAGTTCGGTGTTGATGATCTCGATGTCATCGGCGGGTGACACTTCGCCCGCCACGTGCACGATGTTGCCGTTCTCAAAGCAGCGCACCACGTGGGCGATGGCATGGGTCTCGCGAATGTGGGCCAGGAACTGGTTGCCGAGCCCCTCGCCCTGGGCGGCGCCGGCGACGAGGCCGGCGATATCGACGAATTCCATGGCGGTGGGCACCACCTTGGCGGGCTTGACGATGGCGGCGATGCGGTCCAAGCGCGGGTCGGGCACCGGGACGACGCCGGTGTTGGGATCAATGGTGCAGAAGGGGAAGTTCTCCGCGTCGATGCCCGCCCGGGTAAGGGCGTTGAACAAGGTGGACTTGCCCACGTTGGGTAGGCCGACGATGCCGCAGTTGAATCCCATCAGCCTGCCGGAATGCCTCGAACAGTGCCCAAGTGGGCGGAAGAGTCACATTCTCGCAGGACTCTTCCGAGTTGCGCCAGCAACTCGATCACGTCGCCGAAGGCGACGCGTCGCCGTGCAGCCGATTCATCACCGTTTGCAGCTTGCCTTCGGCCAAGGCGACGAGCAGCTCGTCGTCCAGTTCAAATGCAGCCGCCGCCCGCTCGCGTTCCTCCGCCGGCATGCTGACCGCGGTGAGGTAGCGCACCATCTGTGCCTTCTCGCCGGGGTGGCCGACGCCGATGCGCAGCCGATGGAAGTCCCGCGACCCCAAGTGGCCGATGAGGCTTTTGATGCCGTTGTGTCCATTCGCCCCGCCGCCAGTCTTGAGGCGTGCGACCCCTGGCTCGAAGGCCACTTCGTCGTAGGCCACCAGCATCTCCTCCGGCGCCACTCGGTAATAGCGGGCGTAGGGCGCCACCACTTCGCCGCTTTGGTTCATGTAGCAGCCGGGCAGCAGCAGGCGCACATCGGCCTCGCCGATGCGGCCCCGCCCGGCCTCGCCCTTGACCTGGGTGGCCGCCGCGAAGCTGATCCCAAAGCGGCTGGCTAGGTAGCGGACGAAGGCCACGCCGATGTTGTGGCGCGTGGCTGCATACGCTGGGCCGGGATTGCCCAGTCCGACGATGAGACGTAGGTTAGTCCTCAGCGGTTGCGTCCGGTTCGGCTGGTGCCTCTTCTTCTGCTGCTTCTTCCGCTTCCTCTTCGGCCTCGGCCGTGCCGCCTCTCGGCGGCTGCACGCTGACCACGGGAATGTCATGGTCTTCGCCGTAGCCAAGGGCCACCAGGGTTACCCCCTCCGGCAGGCTGAGGTCGCTGAGGTGCAGGGCATGCCCCACCTCCAACGCCGCCAGGTCCACCTCGATGAACTCCGGCAGGTCCTTGGGCAAGCAGCTAACTTCCACGTCCACCAGGTTGTGGGCGATGCTGCCGCCACCGGTGCGCACGCCCACGCACTTGGACTCATTGACGAAGTGCAGGGGCACGTTGGTTTGAATGGGCCGGTCGGCCTCAACCCGGAGGAAGTCCACGTGCAGCACCTTTTCGTTCACCGGATGCAACTGCAGGCTGCGCACCAAGGCTTGCTGCTCGGTGCCGTCCACCTTCACGTTGACGATTTGGGAAAGGAAGGCTTCCTGCTGCATGGCCTTGGTGAGTTCGTTGGCGCTCAACGTAACGGGTTGGGGCGCGTTCTCGCCGCCGTAGATGACGCCGGGCAGCCGCTCGCCCGACCGCCGCAGGCGGCGGCTGGCGCCGGTGCCGAGATCGGTGCGAAGGCTGGCGTTGAGTTCAATGGACTGCGACATGATGGTGCTCCAATGGGGTCTGTTCAGGTGTGGACAGCGGTTTGCGGGCTTGGCTTTAAGCAGTGCGCCGATCAGCGGAACATGGCGCTTAAGGATTCCTCGTGGCTGACCCGCCGGATCGCTTCAGCCAACAGGCGGTCGAGGCTCAGTTGATGAATCTTCGAGCAGGCCGCCGCATCCTTGCACAGGGGGATGGTATCGGTCACCACCATCTCGTCGATGGCCGAGTCGGCGATGCGCTCAACGGCCGGGTCGGAGAGCACCGGGTGGGTGATGTAGGTCACCACGCTGATGGCGCCTTCATCCTTGAGCGCGGCGGCGGCCGTGCATAGGGTGCCGGCGGTGTCCACGATGTCGTCCACCAGAATGCAGGTTCGGCCGGTAACGTCGCCGATGACGTTCATCACCCGGCTTTCATTGGCTTGCGGACGGCGCTTGTCGATGATGGCGAGGTCGAGATCGTTGAGCTGCTTGGCGATGGCCCGCGCCCGCACCACGCCGCCGACGTCCGGCGACACGACGATGGGGTTTTCATAGCCTTGGGCGGCGATGTAATCGACGAGCACCGGGGAGCCGTACACGTTGTCCACCGGCATTTCAAAGTAGCCTTGAATTTGGTCGGCATGCAGGTCCACGGTGAGCAGCCGGTTGATGCCGACGCCATCGAGCATGTTGGCCACCACTTTCGCGCTGATCGGCACCCGCGCCGAACGGGGGCGGCGGTCTTGGCGGGCGTACCCGTAGTAGGGCACCACCGCGGTTACTCGATGGGCGGAGGCGCGGCGAATGGCGTCGGCCATGATCACCAGTTCCATGAGGTTGTCGTTGGTGGGCGCACAGGTGGATTGGAGGATGAACGCATCGCAACCGCGCACGTTTTCGTGGATTTCAACGTTGACCTCGCCATCGCTGAAGCGGCTCACCTTGGCGCGGCCGAGGTCAATGCGCAGTTCCGAAACCACCCGCTCCGCCAAGGCGGGGTTGGAACTGCCGGAAAAAATCATCATTTGGGCCACGATGTCATCCTGGTTGGGGTTGCGCTAAGAGGCCAGCATCCTGGTGTCTGAAAGTTGATCGACGGGGCTTGAGAGCCGTCAGTAATGCGCCTTATGGTTTGAGTGGCAGGATTGCGGGCGCGCTTCGCGCACCCGTCCCTTCGGGATCGTCGGCGCCGCGCGCCGACGACCAAATCCGCCTGCGGCGGATTTGTCGAACCTGGTTCGAACCCTGCCAGCTCCGATTCGCCGTTGTTCAGTGTCTCCAAAGATACGTTTTTTGGCTGGGGTGGCAGGATTCGAACCTGCGTATGCCGGGATCAAAACCCGGTGCCTTACCGCTTGGCGACACCCCAGAAGAAAGCTGAAATCCCCGGCACCCTCAGCGGGGGCGCTATTGTGCGTTTGGGTCGGGGCGCTGTCAAACTGCAGTCTTGTCCAATCAGGAATGAGCCTGAAGAGGGGGCGGATTTCCAGCGGAA
>VYDB01000149.1:13850-33252 GCA_009843635.1 Gammaproteobacteria bacterium | reverse complement strand
AAACCAACCGGAAACCTCAGCCAACCGCCGTCAGGACTTTTGAATAGCCCTGACCGCGCAGCGGGTGCGCTTGCTCGCAGCCGCCGCGGCGACTAAACTGCCGCGCCCTGCACAACGGTGGAGTCGGCGATGGCGCGCGTAACGGTCGAGGATTGCTTGGATAACGTGGATAACCGCTTCGAGTTGGTGATGCTGGCCGCCCGGCGGGCGCGGCAGATGCGCCAGTTCGCCGCGGAACCCATGGTGGAGGTGGAGAACGACAAGCCCACCGTGCTGGCGTTGCGGGAAATCGCCGAGGGGCTAATCTCCCATGAAGTGATCGACGCCCAGCAGGCCGCACGGGAAGACGCCGAGATCGAAGCCGCCTTCGGCCGGGAGGAGAACTTCGAGGACTGAGCGCCGCCGGCAACCCAAGCTGGCCTCGAAGCCGACGATGAACAGAACCCTGCGCGGTTCGGTCGCGGTGGCCGGGGTCGGCGAGACCGCCTACTTCAAGCGCGGCCAGTCGCCCGATCCGGAGTTCAAGCTGGCCCTCAAGGCCATCATCACGGCCTGCGAAGACGCGGGCATCTCGCCTCGGGAGGTGGATGGCTTCGCCTCCTACAGCAACGACCGCAGCGACCCGTCGCGCCTCGCCGCCGCCTTGGGCTGCAAGGAGCTTCGGTTCGCCAACATGCAGTGGGGCGGCGGTGGCGGCGGCGGTTCCGGCGCCATCGGCAATGCCGCAGCGGCCATCGCCGGCGGGCTGGCGGAATGCGTGGTGGTGTTTCGGGCGCTGGCCCAAGGCCAGTTTGGCCGCTTCGGCCAAGGCCCCCGGCGCAAGGCGATTTTCGGCGAAGGGGCCTACACGGCGCCCTACGGATTGATGTCGCCGGCGCAGATGTTCGCCATGAAGGTGCAGCGCTTCATGCACGAGCATGGCGTGGGCCAGGAGGCATTGCGCGCCATCTCCCTAGCCGCCTACCATCACGCGCAGAACAACCCCCGGGCGGTGATGCACGGCCGGCCCCTCGACGAGGCCACTTACGACAGCTCCCGCTGGATTGTCGAACCCTTCCATCTGTACGACTGCTGCCTGGAAAACGACGGCGCCGCCGCCATGGTGCTGGTGCCCGCCGAACGCGCCAAGGGCTTTCCCCATGCACCCGCGTACCTGCTCGGCGCGGCCATCGGCTCCCACTTCCGCGCTGGCGCGCCAGTGCACAACACACCCGACTACGCCACCTCCACCTTCAAGACCCTCGCCCCGCGCCTCTACGAGATGGCGGGAGTGGACCCCGGCGACGTCGATGTGCTGCAAAGCTACGAGAACTTCACCGGCGGCGTGCTGATGAGCCTCGTCGAGCACGGCTTCTGCCCGCCGGACGGCTGCAACGAGTACTTCGTCAAGGAGCGCTTCCTAGCCCCGGACGGCGACCTGCCGTTGAACACCAGCGGCGGCAACCTTGCCGAGTGCTACATGCACGGCCTGGGCCTCAACGTCGAGGCGGTGCGGCAAATCCGCGGGCAGTCCAGCAACCCGGTGCCAGGCGCCCAGGTCTCGATGGTGATCTCCGGGCCGATGGTCACGCCGGTGAGCTGCTGCATCTTCGGCGGCGAGGCGACCCTATGAGCGCCCCCTACCTGGCTCCCGGGCTGCCGCAGCCGACACCCGCGCCGGACGGCTTGGACGCGCCCTACTGGAAGGGGCTGGCCAAGGGCGAACTGCGCCTGCAGCGCTGCCGGGCGTGCGGGGGTTGGCAGTGGGGGCCGGAGTGGATCTGCCACCACTGCCTGAGCTTCGACCTGGGCTTTGAGCCGGTGGCGCCCCAGGGACGCATCTACAGCTACGAGCTGGTCTGGCATCCGGTGCACCCGGCGCTGAAGGACCAAGGCCCCTACTTGGTGGCGCTGGTCGAAATTCCTGCGGCAGGCGGTGTGCGGCTGGTAGGCAACCTGCTGGGCGACCCCCGCCAAGCAGTGCCGATTGGAGCGCCCGTCGAGGGCGTCTTCGAGCACCACGACGACCCGGATGCGCCCTTCACGCTGCTGCATTGGCGGCTAGTGGATTGATCTGCTCCTTAGGCTTGAGGGAGTCCCGCCCTCGTCTTGGGTGGGGTAACATCGGTGAACGTTGGCGGCGGGCTGGCGACCGAGGAAATATCAGCATCAACGGAGGTGTTCGATGGACGAAACGGCGAATGCGTGGCGGCGGGAATCGCCGGGCAACGCAGGGTGGCCGCGCTCCGCACGGCCGGGCGCGGCGAACAAGTACTTCATGGTGTCGGCGGATTGCCACGCCAACGAACCCAACGACTTTCTCTCCAAGCGCATCGACCCGAAGCTGGCCCATCGGCTGCCCCGGGTGGAGGTGGACGAGAAGGGCGAGCGCTGGCAGATCACCGAGGGCTACCGCCCGAGCCGCATCCGCTTCAAGCGGCCGCTCGAAGGCGAGGATGGGCTGCGCAACGCTTCCGGCGCCACCCCCGAGGGGCGGTTGCGGGACATGGAAGCCGACGGCGTGGATGCCGAAGTCATCTTTCCCAACAAGGGGCTGTCGATATGGGCAACGCCGGACCCTGAATTCGCCATGGCCTGCTGCCGCTGCTGGAACGATTGGGCTTGGGAGACCTTCGGCCCCTACAACGACCGGATGTCGCCCATGGCCTGCCTCGCCACCGGCGACCTGGAAGGCTCCATTGCGGAGGTGCAGCGCGCCGCCAAGCTCGGCTTTCGCGGGCTGACCCTGCCCAGCAAGCCGATCTTCGGCCCCCACGACGCCCAGCAGCCGAACTACAACCTGCCGATGTTCGACCCGCTATGGGCGGCCATCCAGGACACCGGCCTGCCGATGACCTTTCACGTCTCCACCGGGCGCGACCCAAGGGCCGCCAAGGGCAACGGCGGCGCGGTGATCAACTACGTCTCGCACTCCCTGGCGCCGACCATCGAGCCGTTGGCCAACCTCTGCGCGTCCGGCGTCTTCGAACGCTTCCCGAAGCTGCGCTTCGCCACCATCGAGGCGGGCATTGGCTGGGTGGCCTGGGCGTTGGCGGCGATGGACGAGGCGTACAGGAAGCACCACATGTGGGTGCAGCCGAAACTCGACGGCCTGCCCTCAGACTACTTCCGCGCCCATGGCATGGCCAGCTTCCAGGAGGATGAGCCGGGCCTGCGCGACGCCCAGGCCCATGACCTGGCGGGCAACTTCATGTGGGCCAACGACTACCTCCACCACGAAGGCACCTGGCCCCACTCAGCGGCCGCCATCGAGCGCACCATGGGCTTTCTCACCGACGGCGAACGGGCGCAAATCCTCGGCCTCAACGCCGCCCGCTTCTTCGGCTTCGAGGTACCCGCGCGAACGCGCACCTAAGGTGCGTGTCGGTTCGCGTTGAAGTTTCGCTAACGCGAAACTTCTGCTCAATCGAGGGCGGGGCGTTGCCAGCCGGTCCAGCCGGGGCCGCGCACCACCCGGCCTGGCAGGGCGCCGGTGTGTTCGCCGTTGGCCAGCACCGGCTCGCCGTTGACGAACACGTGGACCATGCCGGTGGCGTACTGGTGGGGCTCGGCGAAGGTGGCGTGGTCCTGGATTCGTTCCGGGTCGAACACCACCACGTCGGCGTAGTGCCCCGGCTTGAGCTCGCCGCGCCCGCGCAACCGCAGGTTAGTGGCGGGCAGCTTGGTGAGCTTGCGGATCGCCGCTTGCATCGAAAGCGCCGCCTCGTCGCGAACGTACTTGCCGAGCACGCGGGCGAAGTTACCGTAGGCCCGGGGGTGGGTGCTGGTGTTGAGGAACACCCCCTCCGTGGCCATGGACCGGGCATCGGAGCCGAAGCTCACCCACGGCAGGGCGATGCCCTTGGCGACGTTCTCCTCGGACATCAGGAAGTAGATGGCCTGCACGCGGCTGCCGTCCTCCACCACCAGGTCCATGGCGGTCTCAAACGGGCTCGCACCCCGCTCTTCGGCGACCTCTGCGAGGCTGCGGCCGGTGTGGATGCGCAGCTCCGGGTTGCGAAAGCCCACCAGCAGCACGCCTTCGGCGCCCGCAGCCAGCAGCAGGTTCTCCCAGTCGTCGGTGGGTGTGGCCATTTCCCGCGCCACCTGGGCGCGGATTTGCGGATCCTGCAGCCGCGCCGCCCAAGCGTCGTAGCCGCCCTCCTGCACCCAGGGCGGCATGGCGGCGTCGAGGCCGGTGGAGCCCGCCGGGTAGGCGTACATGTTGGCGGTGATGCGCAGCCCCCGGGCGCGGGCGGCCTCGATGCGGGCCACCGCCGCGTCGAACTTCGGCCAGTTCGGCGCCCCGCTGGCCTTCAGGTGGTAGATTTCCGCCGGCGCCCCGCTGGCCTCGGCAATCGCCACCAACTCATCGATCGACTCCAAGAGCCGGTTGCCCTCGCTGCGCAGGTGGGAGACATACATGCCACCGTGTTCGGCGGCCACCTGCATCAGGGCGCTCAGCTCGCTGGTCTGGGCGTAGAAGGCCGGCGCGTAGATCAGCGATGAGCCGACGCCGAGGGCGCCCTCCGCCATCGCGTCGCGAACCAATCCCTGCATGCGGGCGAGTTCCTCGGCGCTCGGCGCCCGGTCGGCGTAGCCGAGCTCGTGAACCCGCACCGTGGTCGCGCCCACGAACGAGGCCACGTTGGGGGAGACGCCCTTGCGCTCGAGGTGCTCCAGGTACTCGCCCAACGTGGTCCAGGGGATGTCGAACTTCGCTTCGTCCTGCCGAGCAAGCATCTCCTGCTTCATCGAGGCGTTGAGCGGCCCCATGGAGCGGCCTTCGCCAAACACTTCCAAGGTGACGCCCTGACGAATGTCGCCCTGGCTGCGGCCATCGATGATTAGGGATTGCGTGGCCCAACTGAGCATGTTGATGAAGCCCGGCGCCACGGCAAGGCCGCCGACGTCGATGACGCGCCGGGCGCGAGCCGGATCGATGCGGCCGATCAGGGCGATGCGGTCACCCTCGATGGCCAAATCCGCCACGTAGGGCGCCGCCCCGTTGCCATCGTAGATGAGGCCCGAGCGAATCACCCAATCGAAGCGGGCATCGGCGCCTGCCGCCACGCCATGGAACAACAAGCCAACCAGAATCAAAGCCGTCTTGCGCATGGTTGATCCTTACTTAGAGGCGGAAAAAACGCCTGACTGGCGCGCGATTGTAGGTTAACTTGCGCGGCCATTGCCCATCGGAGGGATGCCGAATTGGAAATTCATGGAACCTGCAAACCGCAGTTTGAGGGCGTTAAGGTCGTTTTCGAGGAGAACTTCGAGCAGCGCGGCGACGTGGGGGCCTGCGTCGCGGTCAGCGTCGAAGGCGAGCCGGTGGTCGATCTCTGGGCCGGCTACCGGGACCGGGCGCGCACCCTGCCCTGGGAGCAGGACACCATCGTCAACGTCTATTCCACCACTAAGACCATGGCCGCGCTGACCGCCCTGCTGCTGGCCGACCGGGGCGAGCTCGACCTCTACGCGCCGGTGAAGCGCTACTGGCCGGAGTTCGCGCAGAACGGCAAGGAGAAGGTGGAGGTGCGCCACTTCATGAGCCATTCGGCGGGGCTTTCCGGGATGGACGAGCCGATGTCCAGCGAGGACGTCTATGACTGGGAGAAAATGGTGACCGCCTTGGCCCGGCAAGCCCCTTGGTGGGAGCCGGGCACGGCGAGCGGTTACCACGCCCTGACCCAAGGCCACCTCATCGGCGAAGTGGTGCGCCGGGTGACCGGCGCAAGCCTCGGGCAGGTGTTTCGCCGGGAGTTGGCCGAGCCGTTGGGCGCGGACTTCCACATCGGCACCGGGCCGGAGCACGACCACCGTATCGGCGAGCTGATTCCGCCGGAGGCCGCGCCCGCTGGAGAGGCTGAGCCCAACAGCATCGCCGCCCGCACCTTCGCCAATCCGTTCATTGCCGCGCGGGCCGCGTCCACCCGCGCCTGGCGAGCGGCCGAAATCCCCGCCGCCAACGGCCACGGCAACGCCCGCTCCGTGATGCGGGTGCAGACCTTGGCGGCCAACCTCGGCAGCGCCTTCGGCAAGCGGCTCATGTCCGAAGCCGGCTGCCGCGCCATCTTCGACGAACAGACCTTCGGCAAAGACTTGGTGCTCGGCGTGCCGGTCAAGTTCGGCATGGGCTACGGCATCACCACCGACCTGCTGCCCATGGGGCCGAACCCGAACATCGCCTACTGGGGCGGCTGGGGCGGCTCCACTGCAGTGATCGACTTGGACGCCCGCCTATGCATCTCCTACGTCATGAACCGCATGGAAGGCAACCTGATGGGCGACCTGCGCGGTTTCCGGCTGCTGCAGGCGGCGCACCGCTCGCTATAGGAAACGCGGTCACATCACGTCAAGTGCGGCCAAGCGTTGGCGCACGGCCAGGACGGCGCCGGCCATGCCGAGGGCCGAGCCGAGGCCGACTAGGGCGGCCACGAAGGCGACGTCAAAGCCGCCCAGAACCAGGGTTTGGTCAAAGCTGCCGAGCAGGTCGAGCAGCGGCGCTTCCAGGATGATGAGCCCCAGGCTCACCAGCATGGCGGCCACCAGGCCGCCGCCGGCGCCATAGAGGGCGCCGAAGTACAGGAACGGCCGCCGCAGTTGCGCTTCGCTGGCGCCGACCAGCTTCATCACCTTAAGCTCGTCGAGCTGCGAATCGATGGCGAAGCGCACGGTGGTCGCCGTCACCAAGACCGCGCCGACGCCGAACAGGGCGCCGAACACCCAGCCCAGCGCGCTGGCCAGCCGGGAGATGGCGTTGATGCGCTCCAGCCAAGTGCGTTCAACCACCACGTCCGCCACGCCTTCCGCGGCGCGCACCGATGCCGCCACCGCTTCCAAGGCATCGGCCCCGGCATTGGCCGCGAAGGTCACGCGCAGGGAGGCCGGCAGGGGATTGCGCTCAAGCCCGGTGAGCGCATCGCCCAAGCCGGTGTAGGCGGTGAACTCCGCCAGGGCCTCGTCCTGGCTGGTCAGCGCCACCGCCTGCACTTCCGCCCGGCGTTCAAGCTGCGCGGCCAGTTCGGCGGCGTTGAGGGCGCCGAGTTCCATGTAAACGGATACGCTGGGGCGGCCGCCGCCCCAATCGGCCCCCAGCCGGGACAGGTTGGTCTGCAACAGCATGAGGCTGGCCGGCAGCGCCAAGGCGATGCCCACCAGCAGCCAAACCAGCAAGCTGGTGCCCGTGTGCCTGGAGATGAAGGACAGGGCGTCGCGCGCCACCCGCCAATGCCCGCGCCACCAACCCCAACGGTGGGAGGTGCGGGGCCATGGCCCTTGCTTGGGGCTATCGGGCATGGGGCATTCCATTCATGACCAGGTCACCGAACCCGCATGCCGTGGGAGAGTTCCACCACCGGGTTGTCCAGGCTCTCGATGAGGGCGCGGTCGTGGCTGGCGACGATGACCGTGGCGCCCACTTCGTTGAAGCCTTGGAAGAGGGCCATGATGTCCTGTGAGAGCTCCGGGTCCAAATTGCCCGTCGGCTCGTCGGCAAGGAGAATTTTCGGGCGGCTGACCACCGCCCGGGCGATGCCCACCCGCTGCTGCTCGCCCGTGGAAAGCTGCATGGGCGGCAACGATTCCCGTTCCAGCAGCCCCACCCGGTTGAGGGCGGCGCTCACCCGCCGGCGCACCTCCCGCTCGCGCATGTGCGAGACGCGCAAGGGCAGCGCCACGTTGTCAAACACGCTGCGGGCGGCCAGCAGCTTGTGGTCCTGGAACACCGCGCCCAGGTTTTGCCGGTAGTGCGGTAGGCGCCGGGCGCTGAGGCGGCTCACGTTGACGCCGTTGACCAGGATCTGGCCGTGGGTCGGATTGTCCAGGCAGAGCAGGAGCTTCAGGCAAGTGGTCTTGCCGGCTCCGGAGTGGCCGGTGAGGAAGGTCATGGAGCCCTCCTCGAAGACCACGGACAAGTCCCGCAGCGCTTCGAAGCCGCTCGGATAGCGCTTGTACACGTTGAGAAACTCGATTCGGCCCATCGCGGCGCGCCTGGTCAGTCCACCGCCAGCAGGGCATCGACGAAGGCGTCGGCTTCGAAGGGCTTGAGGTCGTCCAAGCCTTCGCCGATGCCAATGAAGTACAGGGGCTTCGGCGTTCCGGCGCTGCGCAACTGCTCGGCAATGGCGAAGATCACCCCGGCCTTGGCGCTGCCGTCGAGCTTGGTGATGACGAACCCGGTCACCCCGGCGGTGGCATCGAACTCCGCAACCTGGCTTAGTGCGTTCTGGCCGACGCCCGCGTCGAGCACGAGCAGCACTTGCTGGGGCGCCCCCGCCTCCAGCCGCTGCACCACGCGGCGGATCTTGGCCAGCTCGGCCATCAGGTTGGCCTTGGCCTGCAGGCGTCCGGCGGTATCCGCCAGCACCACGTCGTAGCCGCGCGCCTTGGCGGCCTCAACGGCGTCATAGACCACCGAGGCGCTGTCCGAGCCCTGGGGCTGGGCGACCACCGCCACGCCGTTGCGTTCGCCCCAGACTTGGAGCTGCTCCACGGCGGCGGCGCGGAAGGTGTCGCCGGCCGCCAAGACCACGCTCAAGCCCTCATCCTGCAGCCGCTTGGCCAGCTTGCCCATGGTGGTGGTCTTGCCAACGCCATTGACGCCGACCATGAAGATGACGAAGGGGCGTTCGGCGCTGACCGTGAACGGCGCTTGCAAGGGGCGGACCTGCTCCTTCAGCAGTTCCGCGAGGGCTTGGCGCAGCGCCGCGGTGTCGGCGAGCTGATTGCGCCGCACCCGGGCGGTCAGTGCCGCCATGAGGCGCTCGGTGGCCGCCATGCCCACATCGGTCATGAGCAGCGCCGCTTCGAGTTCCTCGAGGACCTCGGCATTGACCTCGCGCTTGCCGAGCAGCAGATCGCCAAGGCCTTCGGCGAGCCGGCCCCGGGTCTTGCTCAAGCCCCCCTTGAGCCGCCGCCAGAGACCCGGCTGGGCATCCGGCTCGCGCTCCGCTGCGTTGCTCATTCCCGCTCCGGTGAGATAGGGTGGTTGCCACGAACGCCCGCGCCGCATCGTTTCATGACAAGGAATCAGGTTCGCATTATCGGCGGTCTTTGGAAAGGGCGAAAGCTCCGCTTTGCCGCCGGCGCCGGCTTGCGTCCCACGCCTGCCCGGGTACGGGAAACGCTATTCAACTGGCTGGGGCCAGGCATCGAGGGCGCAGATTGCCTGGACCTGTTCGCCGGCAGCGGCGCCCTCGGCTTCGAAGCGCTGTCGCGGGGTGCCCGCAGCCTGACCTCGGTGGACAACGATCGCCGTGCCGCTGAATCGTTGCGCGGCAACGGCGCTCAACTGGGTGCTGTGCGGTTGACGGTCCGCAAGCAGGGCGTGTTGGCGTTTCTGCGCCAGGTGGCGAGGGATGGGGTTTTCATCGAGGGCGAGCCGGTCCGCAGTTGGGACTGCATCTTCCTCGACCCGCCGTTCGCATCGGGGCTGCTGGCCCAGGCGTTGGCGCTGCTCGGCGAAGGGACGGTGCTTAAGCCCGACGGCCGGGTCTATTTTGAATCCCGCCGCAACGCGCCGCTGGATCTGCAGGGTTGGCAGATTGACCGCGAGGGCCACGCCGGGGATTGCCGGTTCGGATTGCTGCGGCGGTAGTGTCGGCGATGGCGATACCTTCTTGCCTCGTTGTCGGGTGGTCGCTAGCATTGTCGCCTTTCGCAGGGGCAGAGGCGCGCCATGGCCATTGTTGTTTATCCGGGCTCCTTCAATCCGATCACCAACGGGCACACCGACTTGGTGAAGCGGGCGTTGAATCTCTTCGATCATGTGATTCTCGCCATCGGCACTTCGGCGCAGAAGGATCCGGAAGACTACCTCAAGGATCGCATCGCGCTGTGCCGCACCGCCTTGGCGGAGTTTGGCGACCGGGTTTCGGTGGAGGGCTTCAACACCCTGCTCGTTGACTACGTGCGCTCGCGCAACACCACCTTCATCCTGCGCGGCCTGCGCACCGTCACCGACTTCGACTACGAGTTCCAGATGGCGGAAATGAACCAGTCCTTGGACCCGGAGATCGAGTACGTCTTTCTGCCCACCTCCAAGGAGTGCTCGTTCATCTCCTCCACCCTGGTGCGCGAAATCGCCTCGCTGGGCGGCGACATCACCAATTTCGTGCATCCGGCCGTGCGCGAGGCCTTGGAGCAGTCCGAAGGGGGTTGAAATCCGCGGCGATGCCCCCATGAACAAGGGGCTTGGCTGCACGCGAACCGCAGGTTCGCCGGGTCTAACCACGGGGCGACAAAGGGTGTAAAATGCCCGTTGCCACGAAAATTGGGCTTAACAGGTCGATGTCGGAACGCGAAACCATGTCAACCAACGTACTTTCCTTGCAAAGCCTCTCCCCGGGAGCGGACTTGGACGGCTACGTGCAGACCATCAGCGCCTTTCCCATCCTCTCCCCGGAGGAGGAAAAGGCGTTGGCCGAGCGCTTCTATTACGACAACGACCTCGAAGCCGCCCGCCAATTGGTGCTCTGCCACTTGCGTTTCGTGGTTCACTTGGCCCGCACCTACCAAGGCTACGGGCTGCCCCAAGCAGACCTGATTCAAGAAGGCAACGTGGGGTTGATGAAGGCCGTCAAGCGGTTCAACCCGGAGGTGGGCGTGCGGCTGGTGTCCTTCGCCGTGCATTGGATCAAGGCCGAAATGCACGAGTACATCCTGCGCAACTGGCGCATCGTCAAGGTGGCCACCACCAAGGCCCAACGCAAGCTGTTCTTCAACCTGCGCAGCGCCAAGAAGCGCTTGGCATGGCTCAATCCGGCGGAAACCAAGGCCGTGGCCGACGAGTTGGGGGTGCCCGAGGCGGAGGTCTCGCGCATGGAAAGCCGGCTGGCGGGGGTGGATGTGGCCTTCGACGGCGTCGATTCAGACGACGATGCCAGCGCCCCGGCCCACTACCTGCCGGCCAGCAGCGCCGACCCGGCCGACCTGGTGGCCAACGAAGACTGGCTGGACATCTCCCGCGCCCGGCTCGGCCAGGCCATCGCCAACCTGGACGAGCGCAGCCGGGACATCATCCGGGCGCGCTGGCTGGATGAGGACAAGACCACCCTGATGGACTTGGCCGAACGCTACGGCGTCTCCGCGGAGCGCATCCGCCAGTTGGAGAAGAACGCCCTCAAGAAGCTGAAGGCCGCGGTGGCCATCGACGAGGCGGCCGACGAACGCGAACTGGCGGCAGTTTAGCCTCCCCAACTGCAATGAGCGCAGTTTCGCGTCAGCGAAACTACAACGGACCGAAGGTCCGCCGTCGGGGCCGCATGACGCAAGGTCAGCGGCGGGCGCTTGAGGAGCTGGCGCCGCGCTACCTCGTCGATCCCGAACCGGACCAGTGGCCCGCGGTGTTTGGGCGCAGCGCGCCGCTCGGCGTCGAGATCGGCTTCGGCATGGGGCAGGCCACCTTGGACTGGGCCGCCAGCCAACCCCACCTGAACATCGTCGGCATCGAGGTCTACCGGCCCGGCATCGGCGCTCTGCTGGCTGGCATCGAGCGCCTGGGCCTGCCCAATCTGCGCCTGCTCGAAGGGGATGCGGCGCTGCTGCTCGACAGCAAGTTCGGGGCGGGCAGCCTCGATGAGGCGCGCATCCTCTTCCCGGATCCCTGGCCGAAGAAGCGCCACCACAAGCGCCGCCTGATCCAGCCCGGCTTTGCACGGTTGCTGGCCTCCCGGCTGCGTCCCGGCGGGCGGCTGCTGCTGGCCACGGATGCGGCGGATTACGCCGAGTGGATGGCGGATGTGCTGGCAGCGGAGCCATTGCTCGCGGTGGCCGCGCCAGCCAGCGAACGGCCGGCCACCCGCTTCGAGGACCGCGGCCGGCGCCTGGGCCACCGCATCCACGACCTCGCCTATCAGAGAAAGAACTGAACGAGGCGGTCGAGGTGCCGAAGCCCGAAGGCGGTGGCGCGGATGCGGTTCGGCTCCGTCAGGCCGAGCGCCGTGGTGCGCGCCCAGGTCGGCGCAACGGCTGACCAGGGCAGGCCGCAACGGTCGGTGAAGGCCTGTCGCTCGACGCCCTCCACCAGGCGCAGCGCGTTCATCATGAATTCGCCCGGCAGTTCCCGGTTCGGCACCGGCGCCTGCGACATCGCGCCGGGGTTCTCAAGATACAAGCGCGGCTGCCGCGGCTTGCTGGTGCGAACGGTTTTGCCGCCACGGCGGCGTTTCCCCGCCGCCCCGGCGCCGATGCCCAGGTAGTCGCCAAAGGTCCAGTACACCAGGTTGTGGCGGCACTCGGCGCCGGGCCGGGCATAGGCGGAAATCTCGTAGCGTCGATAGCCCGCCTTTTCCAACAGGGCGCGGCCCGTCGTCTCCATGGCAGCGATGGCGTCCTCATTCGGCGTGGGCGGCGGATGGCGGGCAAAGGCGGTCTTCGGCTCGATGGTCAGTTGATACCAGCTTAGGTGGTCGGGCTCGAGGGCGACCGCCCGTTCGAGGTCGGCCAGGGCATCGTCGGGGCTTTGTTCGGGCAGGCCGTACATCAGGTCCAGGTTGATGTTGTCGAAGCCGCCAGCGCGGGCCTCGGCGACCGCCCGCTCGGTCTCGTCCGGCCCGTGGATGCGGCCCAAGCGGGCGAGCATGGCGGCGGAGAACGACTGGGCGCCGATGGATAATCGGTTGACCCCGGCCTGCCGGTAGGCTCCGAAGGCCTCGTGCTCCACCGCCCCGGGATTGGCTTCCATGGTGATCTCGACATCCTCGGCCAGCCGGGGCCGCACCCGGTCGAGCAAGGCGCGGATGGCGGCGGCGGAGAACAGGCTCGGGGTGCCGCCGCCCAGGAACGCCGTCGCAAAGCGCAGCTCCCCGGCATTGGCCGCGAAGTCGCCAGTGAGCGCCTCAATGTAGCCCTTCTGGTCCAATTCCCCGGCCAAGGGATGGGAGTTGAAGTCGCAGTAGGGGCACTTCTTGACGCACCAGGGAAAGTGGACGTAAAGGCCGGGGCCCGGCAGCGGGTTCATGGCCGGGCGCTTCGTTCGCGCAACTGCTTAAGCAGGGCGGCGGTCGCCTGGCCGCGATGGCTGAGGGCGTTCTTCTCCTCCGGCAAAAGCTCCGCCGAGGTGCGGCCTAGGTGGGGCACCAGGAAGTGGGGGTCGTAGCCGAAGCCGCCCTCGCCCCTCGGCTGGTCGATGATCCGTCCCCGCCAGGTTCCGGTGGCCAGCAGGGGCGCGGGGGCGTCCGGGCGTTCGATGAAGACCAGGGCGCAGTAGAACCAGGCGGTGCGGTCCTCCAAGCCGGCGAGCGAGCCGATCAGTTTTCGGTTGTTGTCCGCGTCCGTGGCGTCGTCGCCGGCGTAGCGGGCGGAACGCACGCCGGGTGCGCCGCCCAGCGCGGGCACGACTAAGCCTGAATCATCGGCGATGGCTGGCAGCTTGGCGCTGCGGCTGGCGTGGCGGGCCTTTTGCAAGGCGTTTTCAACGAAGGTCACGCCGGTTTCGGGTGCCGCCGCGATGCCGAGTTCGCCTTGGGTGCGGAGCTCGAATCCGATGGGGGCCAGCAGTGCCGCCATCTCCCGAAGCTTGCCGGCATTGCCGGTCGCCAGCACCGCCTTCGTGGCTGACCAATCATTCCTCGGCATAGAGGCGCTGTTGGAAGTTCAGGTCGAACGGGCTGGCGTCTGGCGGCGTGATGGTCAGCGAGAAGCGCAGCACTTCCTGGTCCGCGTGGCGGACTTCGGCGAGGTAGTACACCGCGTCGCCCTCACGCACCTCCTTGAAGGTCAAGGGCGAGATTTGGCCGAGCAGGTTTTTCGAGTGGCCGGCGATGGCGCAGGCGGCGCCCTTGCCTGCCGCATCCAGCACCGAGATGTTGACGACGGCCAAGCCCGGGCCCCGGCGCAAGCCGTATTGATGGGCGATCTCCGATTGCACGAAGGTGCTCGGGAAAACGACGTAGTGCGCCTCGAAGTCGCCAAACCGCTGCTTCTGCTCGCCCGCTCCGATGCCCGGCGCCAACAGCAGCGCCCACGCCAGGCTTTTCAACGACTTCATTCAGGCCGGCCGAGGCGGTAGAAGGCGATGGCGCCGAAGAGATTGGGCATCAAGCTCATCCGTGGGCGGTTGCGGTGGTCGGCGCCGGCCACGAAGCGCTGGATGATGCGCAGGCCCTTGTCCCGCACCAGCCGCTCGAAATCCTTGACGGTGCACAGGTGAATGTTGGGCGTGTCGTGCCAATCGTGGGGCAGATGCGGGGCCATGGGCATGCGGCCCTTGAGGAACAGGTGCCAGCGGCTGCGCCAGTGGCCGAAGTTGGGGAAGGTGACGATGCACTCCTGACCGATGCGCAGCATTTCGTCGAGCACCAGCGCCGGCATCCGCACCGATTGCAGGGTCTCGGTCATCACCACCATGTCGAAGCTGTCGTCGGGAAAGTTAGCTAGGCCCTGATCGAGGTTCTGCTCGATCACGTTCACGCCCTTGCGCACGCAGATGGCGATGTTGTCCGGGTCCACGTCCAGGCCGTAGCCGTTGACCTGCTTTTCCGCCTGCAGCCCCGCCAGCAACTCGCCTTCGCCGCAGCCGAGGTCCAGCACCCGGGCGCCGGGCTTGATGAGGTCGGCAATGATCTCCAGGTCAGGGCGCATCGGCGCTCCCCGCCTCGGTACTTGCTGCCGAGCCGGCGGCCGCAGCCAAGCGATCCATGTAGGCCTTGAAGACGCTGATGTAACGCGGCAGCGGCAGCAGGAAGGAATCGTGCCCGTGGGCGGAGTCGATGACGGCGCTGACCACGTTCTTGCCCGCGGCGATCAGTGCATCGACGATCTCCTTGGAGCGCGCCGCCGAGAAGCGCCAGTCGGTGGAGAACGAGAGCACCAGGAAGTCGGACTGTGCCCTTTCCAGCGCGGCCACCAAGTCGCCGCCGCACTCGCCGGCGGGGTCAAAGAAGTCCAGCGCCCGGGTCATCAGCAAGTAGGTGTTGGCGTCAAAGCGCTGGGAGAAGCTCTGGCCCTGGTGGCGCAGGTAGCTTTCCACCTGGAACTCCACGTCGCGCGCCGCGCTGACGTTGCCGGACTTCAGCTCGCGGCCAAACTTCTGCCCCATGCCGAAGTCGGACAGGTAGGTGACGTGGCCGATCATGCGCGCCAGGCCCAGCCCCATGTCCGGGTTGGCATTGGCCGAGCGATAGTGCCCGTCCCGGAACTGGGGATCCGACGTGATGGCTTGGCGGGCGATTTCGTTGAAGGCGATGTTCTGCGCGGAAAGCTTGGCGGCACTGGCAATCAGCACCGCCGCGCCCACCCGCTCCGGCTCATCAATAGCCCACTGCATGGCCTGCATGCCGCCAAGGCTGCCGCCCACCACGGCTGCGAACCGCTCGATGCCCAAGTGGTCGGCCAGAGCGGCCTGGCTGCGCACCCAGTCCCTGACCGTCACCGTGGGGAAGGCAGGCCCGAAGACCTCGCCGGTCGCCGGATTCAGCGTGGCGGGCCCGGTGCTGCCGTCGCAGCCGCCGAGATTGTTGGGCGAGACGACGAAGAAGCGGTTGGTATCCACCGCCTTGCCGGGGCCGATGCAGGCATCCCACCAGCCGGGCTTGGCGTCGTCCTCGGCGTGGTAGCCGGCGGCATGGTGGTTGCCGGACAGCGCATGGCAAATCAGCACCGCGTTGCTGCGGGCGGCGTTGAGCTGGCCGTAGGTCTCATAGACCAGCTCGAAGCCGTCCAGGGACTCGCCGCACTGCAGCGCGAACTCGCCGGTGGCGTGGAAGCGCTGCGGGGCGACGATGCCCACGCTGCCTTCGTGTGCGGAGTGCTTGGCCATGCTGGGTATGGGGCAAACGGTCTAACGAGGCGATGCCTCAGACCAACGAGCAGGCGGTCGTCGGGCGCAAATGTTGCTCATTTGATAACCTCATTCCGCGATCAAGAAAATTAGAACACCGCGCCGAAGAGTTGGGGCAGGATGCGCTGCAGGATGCCCAGCAGCAGGATCACCAGGATCGGCGAAAAGTCCAACCCGCCCATCGGCGGGATGATGCGCCGCGCCGGCGCCAGGATCGGCTCGGTGATTTGGTGCAGCAACTGCAGCGCCGGATGGTAGCGCCCCTGGGCAAGGAAGCTGGCGATGATGACGATCAGGATGCTCCACCAGAAGAGGTCCAGGAAGCGCAGCAGAACGTGCAGCAGGCTGCCAGTGATGAGCTGCAGCGGGCTGCCGCCCATCGATCCGGCCAACAGGCCAAGGATGAAGAACATCAGCCCAGCCGTCACCCAAGCGGCCGCGAAGGCAGCCAAGTCGAGGTTCCGGTAGGCGGGCACCAGGGCTCGCAGCGGCCGCAGGATCGGGTCCGTGGCCTTGACGATGCCCTGGGAGATGGGGTTGTAGAAGTCCGCTTGGCAGGCCTGCAGCAGGAAGCGCGCCATGAAACCGAAGCAGACGATCTCCAGCAGGAACTGGACCACGAAATAGAGCACGTTGTTCATGGTGCTTGGAACGCCTGCGCCAGTTCCCTGGACCGCCCGCAGGCAGCGCCTATGGCCTCGACCAGGGCTTGGTCCGCCTGGTGATGGCTGAGGGTGTTGAGCGCGGCCTCCGTGGTGCCGCCCGGGGAAGTCACCCGGCGGCGCAGTTCGGCAGGCGAGTGCGCGCCTTGCCGCGCCATGAGCGCCGCCCCGAAGGCGGTCTCGACGGTCAGGGTGGCGGCCAAGCTGTCGGTCAGCCCGAGCCCGCGGCCGGCCTCGATCATGGCCTCCATCAGGTGGAAGAAGTAGGCCGGGCCGCTGCCGGAAACCGCCGTGACCGCGTCGAGCAACGCTTCTTCCGCCACCCAAACCGTTGTGCCGACCGCCGCCAGGATGCGCTCGGCGAGGGCGCGTTGCGATTCACTGGTTTGGGCGTTGGCGTACAGCGCCGTGACTCCCGCGCGCAGCAGCGCCGGGGTGTTGGGCATGGTGCGCACGATGGGCTGATCCGCCGAGGTGGCGGCGGCGATGCCGGCGATGGGAACGCCCGCGCATATGGACACCAGCAGCCGCTCCGCCGGCACCCGAAGGCCGTCCAGCACCGCCGGCAGCGCTTGCGGCTTCACCGCCAACACCACCACGTCGGCCCGGTCAACGGCGTCCTGGTTGCGTTCGAGGGCGTTGGCGCCCAAGCCGGCCACGGCTTCGCGGCACCCTGGGTCCGGGTCGCTCGCCGCGAGGCGACGCCCATCGTGGCCGGCATCGATCAGCCCGCGCAACAGGCACTGGGCCATGTTGCCGCCGCCGATGAAACTGATTTGTGGGTCTTCCAATGTCCGCGTCCGTTCGCGCCCATTTGCTGCCGGGCCGTGGTTGGCCGACATTGTGCCCTTGTTCGCCCCGGAGGTTAAGCGGCATTTCGCCGCAGCCGTTGGCTAACGCGATCCGAAAATCGCTGTGCCCACCCGCACCTGGGTCGCCCCGGCGGCGACGGCGGCTTCCAAGTCGCCGCTCATGCCCATGGACAACACATTCCAATCGTTGCCGCCCTGATCGGCCAAGCCGTCAAACAGGGCGCGCACCCGCCGATAGCTCGACTCGGCGTCCCCGGCCCTTTCCAACACCGCCATCAGCCCCCTCAGCCGCAGTCCGGCCAGGCCGTGCATGGCGTCAACCAGGTTGCCGGCGGCATCCGGCGCCACACCGCCCTTGGCGGGATCATCGTCGATGTTGACCTGCACCAGCACGTTCAACGGCGGGCCGTCGGCCCGATGGCCGGCGAGGCGGCGGGCGATCTTGAGGCGGTCCACGGTGTGCACCCAGTCAAAGTGCCGGGCGATGAGGGCGGTCTTGTTGGACTGGATCCGGCCGATGAAGTGCCAGCGCAGGGGCAGGCCAGCCAAGGCCTCGATCTTGGCGGCGGCTTCCTGGGCGTAGTTTTCGCCGAAGTCGAGCTGCCCGGCGCGGTGCGCCTCGGCAATGGCGGCGGCGGGCTTGGTCTTGGAGACGGCGATCAGGGTGACGCTCTCCGGGGCGCGCCCGTGCGCGGCGGCAGCGCGGGCAATGCGCTCGCGCACCGCGTCAAGATTGCTGGGAATGCCGTTTGCCAACCGAACCGCCAATGTCTTACGGACGTGTGGGAAACAACGTACAGACTTTGGCTGGCCAACTCAAAACAATAGGCCGACACACCTCGGACGAACAGGAAAGCGGATATGAATTTGCAAGGGTTGCTCGAGTTGGCCGTCGAACGGGGGGCTTCGGACCTGCACGTCAGCGCTGGGCTGCCGCCCATGGGGCGCCTGGACGGCGAGCTGCTACCCCTTGACGGGGCGCCGCTCGAAGGCGGCGAAGTGCTCGAAGCCATCACGGCGCTGATGAACGAGGCGCAGCGCCAAGCCTTTGCCGCCAGCGTCGAAGCGGATTTCGCAATTGAGCTGCCCGGCGTTTCGCGCTTCCGGGTCAACGCCTTCCATCATCGCCGGGGGCCGGCGGCGGCCTTCCGCACCGTGCCTTCCGAGGTGCCGAGCCTCGGCGGCCTGGGGTTCGGCGAGACCTTTAGGCGGCTTTGCCAAGCGCCCCGGGGGCTGGTGCTGGTCACCGGCGCCACCGGGTCCGGCAAGAGCACCACCCTCGCCGCGATGATCGACTTCATCAACACCGAGCGCCGCTCCCACATTCTGACCATCGAGGACCCGATCGAGTTCGTTCACCCGGCCAAGAACTGCTTGGTCCACCAACGCGAGGCGCACCGCCACACGCCCGGCTTTGCCGAGGCGCTGCGGGCGGCGCTGCGGGAGGATCCGGACATCATCATGGTGGGCGAGATGCGCGACCGGGAGACGATCAGCCTGGCGCTGACCGCCGCCGAGACCGGGCACCTGGTGTTCGGCACCCTGCACACGCCCTCCGCCGCCGGGACCATCAACCGGGTGGTGGACGTGTTTCCCGCCGGCGAGAAGAGCCTGGTGCGCTCAATGCTCGCCGAATCCCTGCAGGCCGTCATCGCGCAAACGCTCATCAAGCGCCAAGGCGGCGGCCGGGTCGCCGCCCATGAAATCATGGTCGGCACCAGCGCGGTGCGTCACCTCGTGCGCGAGGACAAGATCGCCCAACTCTACTCGGCCATGCAATCCGGCCGCGCCGCCGGCATGCAGACCCTGGACCAGCACCTGCGCCAACTCGTGGACACCGGCCTGATCAGCCGCGAGGCGGCGGCGCGCAGCGCCCGGGACGGGGCTGGGTTCTAGGGCGCCTCGGTCAGCCAAGTTTCCGCGATCAAGGCGGCGGCGACCGAGTGGCCGTCGCCGTCCGGCTGCAGGCGTTTTGCCTCGCGGGTGGTCAAGCGTTCGTCGATCAGTTCCACCGGTTGCGCATGGCGGTTGCGCAGGGTAGCGGCGAAGCGCTGCGCCCGTTCGGCCATCTCGCTCTGGGTGCCGTCCATGTTCAGCGGCAAGCCCACCAGCAGGCGGTGCGGCTGCCATTCGCCGATGGCGGCGTCGAGCAGGCGCCAGTCCGGGAC
>VYDB01000149.1:0-13840 GCA_009843635.1 Gammaproteobacteria bacterium | reverse complement strand
AAGGGGGGTGGCGGTGCGGGAGACGGTTTGGCCGACGGCGAGGCCGAAGTGCTTGAGGCCGAAATCGATGGCCAGCACCGTTTCAGGCATCGCCCATTTGGCCGGACATCAGGCGAAAGTCGAAGCCGAGCAGCCGGGCGGCCGCGTCAATGCGGTCTTCAAAGGGCACGTCGAAGAGAATCTCGTTGTTGGCCGGGCAGGTCAGCCAAGCGCTGTCGGCCAGCTCCCGTTCAAGCTGCTGCGGTCCCCAGCCCGCGTAGCCCAAGGCGATGAGGTAGTGGTAGGGACCCCGATCCTTGGCGATGGCCGCCAGCACCTCCCGGCTGGTGGTCAGCCGCAAGCCGTGGCCGATGTCCTTCGAGGCGCTGAAGCCGCCATCGTCGGAGTGCATGACGAAGCCCTGCTCCGGCGACACCGGCCCGCCCTCCAGCACCGGCGCCTCCGCCAAGGCCGATGAGCCGCTGAACCCGGTTTGCTCCATCAGGTCGCTCACCGAGAGCTCCATGGGCCGGTTGATCATCAGCCCCATCGCACCCTCTTCGTTGTGTTCGCACAGATAGGTGATGGTGTTGCCGAAGTAACTGCCGCTCTGGTTGGGCATGGCGATGAGAAAGTGGTTTTTCAAGTCCATCGAACGCTCCGGGTTCAAGCCCTGATCTTCGCAGTTTCATTGCCCGCTGACCAGCGAATTTCGGGCCGGGGGAAGTCAGTCGCCGAGGCGGGCGCCGGTGCGGGAGAACCGCCAGGTGCGGGTGATTTGGAGTTGGTCGTAGGATTTGCGCATCTCCACCGGGAACTGGGCGAAGGGTGCCGCCAGCCGGACGATGCGCAGGGCGGCGGCGTCCACGGGGGCCACGCCGGAAGGTTCGATGATGCGGGCATCAAGCAGGGCGCCGTCGTCGCGGATGACCACCTGCATGCGCAGTTCGCCGGCCACGCCGTTGCCGGGATAGTTGGCCGTGCCGATGCGCTCCACCCGCGCCCGCCACATCTCAAGGTAGGCGGCTTCGACCGCGCTTTTGTCGGCCAGGCTCGATAGCTGCCTGATTCTGGGCGCCCCGGCGCCAGCGGCGTCCTCGTTGGCCATGGCCAACCCAAGGGCAGCGATTTCGCCGCTGAGCGCGGCGAAGTTGCGGCGCTGCGGCTGGGCTGGCGGCGCGGCATCCGCAATCGGGCTCGGCGGGTCGTAGGGTTCGGCTTGGAGCGGCGTCTGCGCCGCCGGCCTCGGCGCTTGCGCCACTGGCCTCGGCGCCTGCGCCACGGGTGGCTGCACGTCCGCAAGCTCAACCGGGGCGGTCTCGCCGGGATCGCTGGCCGGTGCTCCGGGCGCCGCTCGCTCGGACTCCGCCGTCCCGGCGGGCCCCACCAAAACCACTTCCAGCGGTCGGCTTGGGACGGTGCGCTCCGGTGGCGTGAACGTCACGCCCAGGATCAGGATCGCATGCAGGCAGAGGGCGAGAAACAGCGCAAAGCCAAACCGCTCCCGCGCTGGGGGAGCGACGGGCGCTGCGAGGGGCGCCTCAGGTGAGATGGCGAGCGACGGCATCGAGCAGGCTTTGGGCGATGTCCAGGTCAAACTGGGCATCGAGCTCGCGGATGCAGGTGGGGCAAGTCACGTTGACCTCGGTGAGGTGGTCGCCGATCACGTCGATGCCGACGAAGAACAGGCCGCGCTCACGGAGCGAGGGGCCGAGCTGGGCGGCGATCCAGCGATCCCGCTCGGTCAGTTCGCGGCCGACGCCGGCGCCGCCGGCGGCGAGGTTGCCGCGGGACTCTCCCGCCATGGGAATGCGGGCCAGCGCGTACGGCAGGGGCTCACCGTCGATCATGAGGATGCGCTTGTCCCCCTCGGCGATCTCGGGCAGGAAGATCTGGCCCATGATCTGCTCCCGGCCGCCGTCGGTCAGGGTCTCGAGGATGACGCCGAGGTTGGGGTCGCCCGCCATCACCCGGAACACCGACATGCCGCCCATGCCGTCGAGGCGCTTGAACACCACGTTGCCGTGCTGGCGCTGGAAGGCGCGCAGCGCGTCATAGCGGCGGCTGACGATCAACGGCGGGCAGCATTGCGGGAAGTGGGTGGCGAAGAACTTCTCGTTGCAGTCGCGCAGGGCCTGGGGCCGGTTGACCACTAGCGCGCCATCCAATTCGGCCCGTTCCAGCAGGTAGGTGCTGTACACGTATTCCATGTCGAAGGGGGGATCCTTGCGCATCATGATCACGTCAAAGGCACCGGCCCGCTCAAGCTGCGCTTCCCCGAGGCTGTGCCAGCCGGTCCCGTCGGCCGTCAGCGCCGCCGCATCCGCCGGATCCAGGCTGCTGGCGAACGGTTCGTTCAGGCGCATGGGGCTCGCGAACAGCCTGATCTCGCCGTCCTGCAGCAGCAGGTCCTTCTGCTCGAGGAAGGCGACCTCCCAGCCGCGCCGCTGCGCGGCGCGAATCACGGACAAGGTGGAGTCCTTCTTGAGCGAAAGGCTGTCCAAGGGGTCCATCAGGAAGGCGATGCGGGTCATGGGCGATCTCTGATTGAAGGGTTCCAACGGGAAGGTTAGGGAAATCGCATTATACGGACCCTGCCTCTTGGGGACTTAACGCCAAGCCCAGGCGTGGCGTAGGGCGGCCAAGGCCGCCAGGGGCGCGGTTTCGGCCCGCAGGACCAAGTTGCCCAAGCTGAAGGCGCGGATGCCGAGCTGCTCGGTTCGCTGGACTTCGGCGTCGGTCCAGCCGCCTTCCGGGCCGATCAGCAGGGTGCTGCTGCGGTGCGGCAGACGCATCGGCAGGGCCGGGGCGCCGGGGCGCAGCAGCAGGCAATCGGCGGGATCGGTTTGATCGAGAAAATCGTCGAACCCCAGCGCGGGATGCAACTGCGGCAGGTGGGCGCGGCGGCACTGCTCAGCCGCACTGATGAGAATGCGCCGCCAGTGTTCGCGGCGCCCGTCGGCGCGCTCCCGGCCCAGTTGGCTGCGCCCGCTCAGCAGCGGCCGGATGTCATCCACGCCGAGTTCGGTCGCCGCCCGCAGCATGCGGTCTATCGCATCGCCCTTGATCAGGGCCACAGCCAGTTCGACGCGCACCTTGGGCGGCGCCGTTTCGCTGAGCAGGGGGCCGATGTTAAGCGCGCAAGCCTGGGCGCTGGCATCGTCCAACACGGCAGACCAGACCCGGCCCTCGCCGTCGAATACCTCGACGGGGTCGCCTCGCCGCAGCCGCCGCACGCGCACCAGGTGATGGGACGCCGCAGCGCCCAATACGACGCTGGACTGCCGGGCATCGGCCAAGTGGACCCGCGGCGGTGATCTTTGGGCGCTCACTGCGGGTGCAGTGGGAGACGGTTGCTAGAGGTGGTCCGCCAGCGCTTCGGCCCGATCGGTGCGCTCCCAGGTGAAGGCGTCCTCCGAGCGCCCGAAGTGGCCGTAGGCGGCGGTGTCGCGGTAAATGGGCCGCTTCAGGTCGAGCATTTCGATCAGGCCGCGGGGGCGCAAGTCGAAGTGAGCCTTCACCAACTCGACGATGCGGTCATCGGCCAGCTTGCCGGTGCCGAAGGTGTCGATGCTGATGGATGTGGGTTCGGCCACGCCGATGGCGTAGCTAACCTGGATTTCGCAGCGCTCGGCCAACCCGGCGGCGACGATGTTCTTGGCCACGTAGCGGGCCGCGTAGGCCGCCGAACGGTCCACCTTGGAGGGGTCCTTGCCGGAAAAGGCGCCGCCGCCGTGGCGGGCCATGCCGCCGTAGGTATCGACGATGATCTTGCGCCCGGTCAGGCCGCAGTCGCCGACCGGGCCGCCGATGACGAAGTTGCCGGTCGGGTTGATGTGGTAGCGGGTGTCGCGGGACAGCCAGTTGGCCGGCAGCACCGGCTTGATGATCTCCTCCATCACCGCTTCGCGCAAACGCGCTTGGGTGACGTCCGGGGCATGCTGGGTGGACAGCACCACGGCCTCCAGGCCCAAGGGCTTGCCGTCGCTGCCGTAGCGGAAGCTGAGTTGGCTCTTGGCGTCCGGGCGCAGGAAGTCGAGGCCATTGCGGCGCACCGCGGCCTGCTGACGCACCAAGCGGTGGGCGAACGTGATCGGGGCCGGCATGAGCACGTCGGTGTCACTGTTGGCGTAGCCAAACATCAGGCCCTGGTCGCCGGCACCCTGCTCCTTCTCGGCGCTTTCATCGACGCCCATGGCGATGTCCGCCGACTGCTGGCCTAGTTCATTGACGATGCGGCACTGTTCCAGGTTGAAGCCGCTGTCGAAGTCGGAATAACCAATGTCGGCGATCACTTGGCGCACCAGCGCCTCGATGTCCACTTCGGCGTCGGAGCGAATCTCTCCGGCCAGCACCACCAGATCGGTCTTGATGAGCGTCTCGCAGGCCACCCGGGAGTTGGGATCCTGGTCGATCATGGCGTCGAGGACGGCATCGGATAGTTGGTCCGCCACCTTGTCCGGATGGCCTTCGGAGACGGACTCGGAAGTGAAAACGCTGTAGTCGGCCATGAAACTCCTCATGCGCGGCGCTGAAACTGGGAGCGGCATTCTAACGGAACTTCACCCGTCGCATGGCCATCCGGCGCCGACCGTTCGGCTTGCCATTGCCACGGTGCGCCGTCTCCATGAAAATGCGCCCACTCCACTTCGGATCACCTGCCCATGCCGTCACGCACCGAAAGGGCCAATGCCATCCGCGCCCTGTCCATGGACGCCGTTCAACAGGCCCGCTCCGGCCATCCCGGCGCGCCGATGGGGCTGGCGGATTTCACCGAGGCGCTGTGGCGCAATGTGTTGCGGCACAACCCGAAGGACCCGGATTGGTGGGACCGGGACCGGTTCGTGCTCTCCAACGGGCACGGCTCCATGCTGCTGTACAGCCTGCTGCACCTGTGCGGCTATGCCGTCTCGATGGACGACCTCAGGGCCTTTCGCCAACTGCATTCGAAGACCGCCGGGCATCCCGAGTACGGCGAATGCCCCGGCGTTGAAACCACCACCGGTCCGCTCGGCCAGGGCTTTGCCAATGCCGTGGGCATGGCGCTGGCGGAGGCGCGCCTGGCGGCGGAGTTCAACCGGCCCGGCCACGACCTGGTCGATCACCGCACTTGGGTGATGGTCGGCGACGGCTGCCTGATGGAGGGCATCTCCCACGAAGCGGCCTCCCTAGCTGGCACCTTGGAGCTAAGCAAGCTGATTTGCCTGTACGACGACAACGGCATCTCCATCGACGGCGAGGTGGCGGCCTGGTTCACCGAGGATGTCCCGGCGCGCTTTGAGAGCTACGGCTGGCGGGTGATTCGGGGCGTGAACGGACATGATGCGCACGACATCGACACGGCCCTGGCCAACGCCGTGTTGAGCGATGGCCGTCCGACGCTAGTCTGCGTCAAGACCGTCATCGGCTTCGGGGCGCCCAACAAGCAGGGCACCGCCGCGGTGCACGGCGCGGCCTTGGGCGAGGAGGAAGTGGCGGCGGCGCGGGCGTCCCTTGGCTGGGCGCACCCGCCGTTCGAGATTCCCGATGACATCTACCAAGACTGGAACCAAGCGACGCGCGGCGGCGAGGCCCAGGTGGAATGGCAGGGCCGCTTCGACGCCTACCGGGCGGCGCATCCGGCCTTGGCGGAGGAGTTCGAGCGGCGCATGACCGGGCGCTTTCCCGAGGGCTGGGCGGATGGCCTGATGGCCATGGCGGAAAGCGCCCAAGCCGAAGCCAAGGCGCTGGCGACGCGCCAGTCCTCGCAACTGTGCCTGGACGCCTTGGCGCCGCAGTTGCCGGAGTTCTTCGGCGGCTCGGCGGACCTGACCGGCTCCAACAACACCAAGTGGCGCGACGCCGAGGCGCATCGGTACTTGAGCTTCGGGGTGCGCGAGTTCGGCATGACGGCGATCGCCAACGGCATGTGCTTGCACGGCGGCCTGCGGCCGTTCACCGGCACCTTCCTGGTGTTCATGGAATACGCCCGCAACGCCGTCCGCCTGGCGGCGCTGATGGGCCTGCCCAACATCTTCGTTTACACCCACGACTCCCCGGCCCTCGGCGAGGACGGGCCGACCCACCAGCCGGTCGAGCAGCTCACCAACCTGCGCACCACGCCCAACCTCTCCACTTGGCGGCCCTGCGACACGGTGGAGTCGGCCTTCGCCTGGGCACACGCGGCGGCGCGGCGCGACGGGCCGACGGCGCTGGTGTTCACCCGCCAGAAGACCGATTGCCAGCCGCGGGACGGCGCGGCCTTCGCCAACATCCGCCGCGGCGGCTACGTGCTCAAGGCGGAATCCGGCGCGCTGGACGCGGTGCTGATCGCCACCGGGTCGGAAGTGGGGTTGGCGATGGCCGCGCAAGCCCAATTGGCTGAGCGGGGCTTGAGCGTTCGGGTGGTGTCCATGCCGAGCGCCGATGTCTTCCTGGCCCAGGACGCCGACTACCAGGAAGCGGTGATACCGCGCCAGGCCCGCGTTCGCATCGCCGTGGAGGCCGGGCATCCGGACTACTGGCGGCGGTTTGTCGGCTTGGACGGCGACGTGCTCGGCATCGACCGCTTCGGCCTGTCGGCACCCGGCGATGAGGCCATGGCGGCACTCGGCATGACCGCGGAGAACCTGGTGGCCATCGTCGAAAGAACCGTCGGATCAGCCAAGCAGCGAAACCTGGGCGGCTGAACGAACCAATCCATCATGCCCAAGTTCAAGCGGATGCAGGATCTTGAGTTGGCGGGCAGGCGCCTGCTGATTCGGGAGGATTTGAACGTGCCCGTTCGCGAGGGCGTGGTGACCAGCGACGCTCGCATTCGCGCAGCGCTGCCCACCCTGCGGATGGCGCTTGAGCGGGGGGCTGAGGTCATCGTCCTCTCGCACCTGGGCCGCCCCCAGGAAGGCCAATTCGATCCTGCCCTCTCGCTGGCGCCGGTGGCCGCGCGGCTGGGGGAACTGCTCGGCCAAACCGTGCCCTTGCTGCCGGGCATCGAAGCCGCCGCCACCGCCGAGGGACCCATTGCACTGCTGGAGAACACCCGTTTCCTGACGGGCGAGGCGGCCAATGACGACGCCTTGGCCGAGCGCTTGGCGAGCCTTGGGGACATCTTCGTCATGGACGCCTTCGCCGTCGCCCATCGCGCCCAGGCCTCCACCGAGGGCGTGGCCCGCCATGCCTCGCTGGCCTGCGCCGGGCCGCTGCTCGCCCATGAACTCGAAGCGCTGGCCAAGGCCTTGGAAAAGCCTGCCCGGCCCTTGGTGGCCATCGTCGGCGGCGCCAAGGTGTCCACCAAGCTCAACGTGCTGGACAGCCTGGCCGCCTTGGCCGACTGCATCATCGTCGGCGGCGGCATCGCCAACACCTTCGCCGCCGCCGCCGGCCTGCCAATCGGCGCCTCCCTGCACGAGGCCAGCCTCAAGGCCAACGCCTCGCAGGTGGCGGACAAGGTGGAGGTGCCTGTGCCCGTGGACTGGATGGTGGGCAAGCGGCCTGGGCCGGACGAACGGGCCGTGCTCCGCCTTGCCGACCAGGTGGCGGACGATGAGGCAATACTCGACATCGGCCCCGAAACCGCCCGGCGCTTCAAGGCCCGGCTGGCGGATGCGGGCACCATCCTGTGGAACGGCCCGGTGGGCGTGTTCGAGTTCGACCAGTTCGGCGAAGGCACCCGGCACATCGCCGAAGGCATCGCCGAATCCAACGCCTTCTCCATCGCCGGCGGCGGCGACACCCTGGCCGCCATCGAGAAATACGGCGTGCGCGACGGCATCTCCTGCATTTCCACCGGCGGCGGCGCGTTTCTCGAATTCGTGGAAGGCAAATCGCTGCCGGGGGTGGCGGTTCTTGAGGCCCTTTGAGCCGCACAGGCTGCGCGCGGCCTTGCCGCCCTGGGGGCAGGCTGGGCCGCCAGCGGCGGAGGTGGCCGCCTACCTGGACTTCTACCAACTGAACGACTGCGCCAAGGGCGGACGCACCCACCGAATGGGCTGGCTGGCGGTGGAAGGCGAGCGGATCGCCGTTCAGGCCTTCGCGCCCGCCAATCCGGGGGGCACTGCCCTGGTCTGCCACGGCTACTACGATCACGTCGGCCTCTACGGCCACCTGATCGACTACCTGGTCGGCGAAGGCTTGGCCGTGCTCGCTTTCGACCAGCCCGGCCACGGCCTGTCCACCGGTCCGGTGGCGACCATCGCCAGCTTTGACGCCTACCAAGCGGTTTTGGCGGCGGCGCTCGACGCCTGCCGAGACTTGCCGAGGCCCTTGCACTTGGCGGGCCAGAGCATGGGCGCTTCCATCGCCATGGAGCACCTCGCCCGGCACGGCGGGGAGGATTTCGGCGAAATCCTGCTACTGGCCCCGCTGGTGCGCCCCGCCTACTGGCCCTTGAACCGGATCGTTTGGGAAGCCGCCCGCCGCACGATCAGCGAGCGGCCTCGAACGTTCCGCAAGAACGCCGAGAACGCCGACTTCGTCCGCCTGTTGCAGCGCGACCCGCTGCAGGCGAAGGTGCTGCCCGTGCAATGGGTGACGGCCATGGTCGAATGGATGCGCCGCTTCGAGGGCTACCCGCCGATGCCCGAGGTACGTCCCAGGGTGATCCAGGGGCTGGCCGACCGGACGGTCGGCTGGCGGCACAACTTAAGCGTGATCGAGCGGCTGTTCCGCCCCGAGACCTTGCGCCTGCCGGGGGCGAGGCATCACCTGGTCAACGAAGCGCCCGACGTGCGCGACGCCATGTGGCGATGGCTGAGCGAACGATGCGCATGGCACGCCTCGGAAAGCGACCCGATGCACCCTGTTTCGCAGCGACGCCAGCATGAAGGCTAAGGGCATGTCGAAAGCCCTGGACGCGCTCTTTCCGACGAGCCGCATCACTCGGGACGCCAGCGATCTGGCGCACTGGGGCAGCGACCGGACCACCGCTTACCAAGCGGCGCCGAGCGCGGTGGTCTTTCCCGAAACCCTGGACGAAGTGGTTGCCTTGGTGCGGTTGGCCAACGCGGAGGGGTTTGCACTGGTGCCGTCGGGCGGCCGCACAGGCCTTTCCGGCGGGGCGGTTGCGGAGCGGGGCGAGGTGGTGGTGTCGTTCGACCGCATGAACCGGATTCTCGGCTTCGACGCCGCCGAGCGGCTGGCGCGCTGCCAAGCGGGCGTGGTGACCGGCGCGCTGCAAGCCTTTGCCGAGGAGCGGGGGTTGTTCTACCCGGTGGATTTCGCTTCTTCCGGCTCCAGCCAGATCGGCGGCAACATCGCCACCAACGCGGGCGGCATCCGGGTGATCCGCTACGGCCTCACCCGTGATTGGATCGCCGGGCTGACGGTGGTGACCGGCGCTGGCGACGTGCTGCGCTGCAACAATGGCTTGGTCAAGAACGCCACGGGCTACGACTTCCGGCATCTGTTCATCGGCTCCGAAGGCACCCTCGGCTTGGTGGTGGAGGCGGAGGTGCGCCTGGCCAACCCGCCTGGGCCGCAGCGGGTGATGGTGCTGGGCTGCCCGGCGTTCGATGCGCTTTTCCAGTCCTTAAGCGCCTTTCAACAGCATGTGACGCTGTCGGCCTTCGAGTTCTTCTCTGACCTGGCGCTCACCAAGGTGCGCACCGCGCGGGATTTGCCGCCACCCCTTCGTGATGCCTGTCCGTTCTACGCGCTGCTGGAATTCGACGAATCCGCCCTGGATGCCGCAAGCAGTGCGTTCGAGCGCTGCCTGGAGCAGGGCTGCGTGGCCGACGGGGTCTTGAGCCAGAGCGATGCCCAGGCGGCCCGGCTGTGGGCGCTGCGCGAGGGGATTTCCGAGAGCCTCGCACCGCAGACGCCCTACAAGAACGATCTTTCCGTGCGGCTCAGCGACATGCCCAGGTTCCTGGAAGCCGCCGACGCCCTCATCAGCCAGGCCTATCCGGAGTTCGAGGTGTGCTGGTACGGCCACATCGGCGACGGCAACCTGCACCTGAACATCCTGAAGCCACCCGGCTGGAGCGAGCAAGCGTTCCTGGAACGCTGCCATCGCGTCAGCCCGGAACTGTTCAGGCTGGTGGCGGAGCACGGCGGCAGCATCTCCGCCGAGCACGGCGTGGGGCTGCTCAAGCGGGACTTCCTCGGCTACAGCCGCTCGCCGGAGGAAGTGGCGCTGATGCGGGCCTTAAAGACCGTATTCGACCCCAACGGGGTGATGAATCCGGGGAAGCTGCTCGGCTAGAACCGCACCAAGACGGCACTAACCTTCAAATAGACCCCGCAGAGGGCAGGGAACAAGAGCTTTCCCGTAGGCGGTACATGGCTTGAAAGAACGGCGCTGCGCGCCGTGCGAGAGGGCGGGACGCCCTCGGTTCGGAGGTCAACGCCTGAACTGGGCGTCATCCCCGAACCGAAGCGGGTTCCTCGGATCGAGGGCATAACGAACCGACACGCACCGAAGGTGCGCGTTCGCTCCCCCTTTTGGGCCGATGGAATGCGCCCTTCATCAAGAAGTTGGAATTTGTTCCATGTAGATGCGTACAACCCTCTAGGCCCATGTCCAAGACGGCGAACGATGTGTCAAATCGTAATTTAACTGTATGATAACCATAGGATTACTTCGCAATTTGATAAGATCACGGGCGCTCGAGAAGTTCCCCGAAGTATCGCTTCGTCGTCCGTTTTTTGTGGGGCGCATTGTGTTCATTCCATAGCTCTGTTAGGCCTGTTCCTGCGGTCTTCAAGGAACGATCCCATGCCCCGATTGTCTCGCAATGCCCTCTCCGCCGTCATGGTGCGGTCGGCCGGTCCCGGCAACTACGTGGACGGCAACGGCCTGATGCTTCGCGTCAGGAAGAGCGACACCCGCCAGTGGATACAGCGGCTCATGATTCACGGCCACCGCGTGGACCTGGGACTCGGCAGCGCCGATCTGGTCAAGCTCGCCGACGCGCGCAAGGTCGCGACGGACAACCGCGCCGTCGCGAGGACCGGCGGCGATCCCCGTCGTTCGAGAGTTCCCACCTTCGAGAAGGCCGAGGCGGTCTGCTTCGCGGAGAAGCGGGACACCTGGCGCTCCAACAGCCCGGCGCACAACTGGCGCTCGGCGGTGGACCGTTACGTGCTGCCGAAGATCGGCGGCATGCCGGTGGACAAGGTGGGCAGCGCCGCGGTCTACGAGGTGCTGCGCCCGATCGCCCTGGCCGGCAAGCACGCCACGGTCAAGGTGGCCGGCGCGGCGATTACGGCGGTCCTGGAGTGGTCCCGGATCAACGAGTTCCGCGCCGAGGGTTCCCCCGTCGAGACGGTGCGCCGCCGGCTGCCGAAACGGGTGGGCGGTCCCAAGCGCCACGACGCCGTGCACTGGTCGGAGGTGGGCAGCGCGCTGGCGCGGATCGACGCGGGCCAGTGCCGCCCCTCGACGAAGCGCGCCATGCGGTTCACGGCGCTCGCGGCGGGGCGGCAGGTGGAGGTGCGCCGCGCGACCTGGGACCAGTTCGATCTCGAGGCCGCGGTGTGGGTCAAGCCCGCGGAGGCGACCAAGACCGCCAAATCCCACCGGGTGCCGCTTTCCCGGCAGGCGCTGGACGTTCTTGCCGAAGCCCGGAGGGTGACGCGGGGTGCGCTGGTGTTCCCCGGCAGCCGTCCGGGCGCGATGATGGGCAAAACCGTCATGACACAGGCGTTGCGCACGGCCGGGATCGCGGCGTCGGGCCACGGGTTCCGGTCGAGCTTCAAGGACTGGGCGCGACAGCACGACGTGGACCAGCTGCTGTCCGAGTTCGCCCTGGCGCACGTCGAGGGCTCGGCGACGGTGGCCGCCTACGCGCGCGACGACCTGCTGGAGAAGCGGCGTCCGGTCATGCAGCAGTGGGCGGACTGCATCTCAGCATAGCGGCGGCTGTCGGACGAAACATGGGCATCAGCCATGCCATTGGCGATCAGATGGCGGGCTGCGCGTGGGTGCCGATCCGGATCAACTCTAGGATGTCCTCGTCGCGCTTGCGGTACACCAGCACGAGGTCGGGCCGCGTGTGGCAATCGGGGCAGTCGCAGTACTGGCCCTTCATGGGATGGTCCACGAAACGGGGTGGGAGCGGCACGTCGGCGGCGAGCAGTTCGAGGGTTTCGAGCAGGGTGGCGTCGAGGTGGCCGCTGTGCACACTCCGCTTCGCGCGCTTGAAGTCGCGCCGGAACTGCGCGGTCCTCTTGACCGTGCGCGCCAAAATGGAAGCCGTCAGTTGTCGCGGTTGAGTTCGGCGAGCGCTTCGGCCGGCGTGCCGAGTTCGACGTCCTCGCCGCGCCGCGCGGCCTTGATGGCCTCGACGGTCGTGGCGTTGGGTGCCAGCGCCCCGAAGTCCGGCCCGCAGCCCGCGGCGGCGTGTTCAAGGACGATGCGCATGGTCTCGTCGATGGCGAGGTCCTGTTCCGCGAGCTGGCGCGCGGCCTCGTCCCTGACGTCGCGTTCGACGTCCACGTGGACCGTAACCTTCATCTGGACTCCCTGCGACTAGGCCGCTGAATGCAAACGCTCCGTCAAGGCAATCCAATTCTACCGTGGCCGCGGTGTGTTGGACCACAGTTGGAACGGTTGCGTATAGTGCGAACGGCTCCGGCGTCGACCGTAGCGGTCGACCGGGCGTTGATGATCGCCAAGTCGAGCCTGGCGTTCCGGGCTCGGTAGGCGGTGCGAGGGAGGTCGCCCGAAAGTACCTTGCCAACGGCCTTGTGTTGGGGAAAGGGAAGCAGAGGGGGATGAAGCGCGTGCCGTGGCCAGTGGCACTGGGATAATGAATAGGACCAACGCGCAGTGGCTGAACTGAGCCTTGTGATTTCCGAACGTCTAAGTGATGCCGAGCTCGAAACGTTGCTGGCGGAACTGAGGGTTCATCTTGCTGTTGGGGAGCCAAGGTATTTGCTGAGGAAGTCGGCGGATCCGACTCTGGTGCCGCTCATAGAGCTCGTTGGAAGCGTTGGGGCTTGGCTGCCGCTTACCCCTGCGGCAACGGCGTATCTAGCCACTTTGGGCAAGCACGCCGCCGACGCAACACGGAACTGGGTTGCCCGCTCCTGGCGGCGTGAAGAAGCTAAACCGGTGTCGGATTTGGCCACGGCGTTGGCGAAAGCGGCGGAGTGCATGGGTCCCAACACCGCAGTGGTTATCGGCCTGGACGTTCCCGACGGTCCGTTGGGGGACGACGATCACTATCAAGAACGCGGAGCCTGAGAAAGTGGCGCGGGCAGTTGCGACGTTCGTGGTGAATGTGGAGCAACTGGCGAAGGAGGTACAGGCCGCGGTCGAGGCGGGAAGCCGACCTCGAGGACCCGTTGTGGTCGAGCTTGACTCGAATGGCGACTTGGTCGCGACGTGGCGGGCCCGGGCAGGCGAGACGGTTTACAGGATTCACATTCGCACATCCGGGGCGAATGATACGGTCGGGTGACAGGGAGTGGACCTTGATTTTGTGCTCAACTCGTCGCGGAAGATGATGTTTGAGAACGAGGTGGAGGGGTACGAGTACTCGGCACGCGGGACGGTCTTTCTGTGTCGTTTCCACGGGAGGCTGCATGCGGTCACGGCGGGCCACGTGGTTAAGGAATTCGATGCTGATTCAGCAAGGGTGATGGCCCATCACGAGGACGATGAATTCTTGCCGCATAGTGGGCTGGCAACGCTTCGGCCGGACGACGCGGACGATACGGACTACGCCATTCGCTTCATCCTATTTCATTTGGTCGGCGGAACGAAGGGTGAAGCGTCGATTTGACTGATTGGCGCAAGTCGCGGCGGGCGTAGCACCTACCCCAAAAGGTGACCGACAAACGGACATCTTCGAGACGCGCTAGACGGCGGGAGTCCCGTGTCGCCTAGATACGGGGTGCGCCTATCCAGCGCGTATGGGCACGCTGTCCGGGAATCAGC
>VYDB01000041.1 GCA_009843635.1 Gammaproteobacteria bacterium | reverse complement strand
AAACCAACCGGAAACCTCAGCCAACCGCCGTCAGGACTTTTGAATAGCCCTGGCGAGCCCGGCACCAGCGGCAGCACCGGAGATGACCGCCAGTGTGGGCTTCGGCACTTCCCGCAACAACCTGCTCATCTCCATGCCATCGCGTATGGTTTTCACCATCGCGGCCTGTGCAGCCTCAGGATCGGTTTCATCACCGCCGATGTTGCCGGATGCCTGATCGTTGACATCACCACCGGCAGAGAAAACTCCACCGGCACCTGTCAGCACAATGCACCGCACATCGGCATTGTCTTGCGCGCGAACCAACGCATCACTCAAGGCAGCGGACAGGGACTGATTGAGTGTATTGTGTGCGTGAGGGCGATTGATGGTTAACGTCAGAACGCCATCCTCAAGGGACTCCAGGAGTTCACTCATTGGTAGCCTTCTCGATTATTGAGACACAGACACAAATAGTATACGACGTGTCAATAACTGGTCGGGATGGGGTGTTGTCAGGCGTAGGTGACAGCGGGCCAGAGAACGTCTCGCATGAGGGATCGCTGTTCAGCGGGCCCTAAATCGTCTCCCATCCATAGCAGCAACTGCATATGCATGATGATCTCGACAATTCGCTCATTGGAAAGCTCTTTTCTGACGATCCCCTGTTTTCTGCCCTCTTCGAGAACAGGGAACCAGGTCTCATTCATATGACTGATGATCTGAGGATTTCCCCGAAGCAGGAACTGCTCGATGCGATGGTTGGTTGCCGCCAGAATGATCTCAACAAACAAGGGGTCTTCCTGTCCCAATGCGACCGTGGCGATCGGACCGTCAATCAGTGCTGTTTCGAAGTCTTTGAATCCTCTGACTTTTTCTCGGATACTCGTTCCCAATTCTGCCAAGCGATATGCGATTAGGTGTTCGATCAGCGCCGTGCGATCCGCAAACACTCGGTACAGGGTTTTGCGGGAGATATCAGCGGCCTCCGCAATGTCCGCCATGGACGTTCGGTGAACCCCGTATTGCCTGAAGCACGAAAGCGCAGCTTCGCGCACGACCTGTCTCGAAGTAGGGTTATCCCCCCAAGTGACGCCAATTGTGTTTTTCCTTCTCGCCACGAAATCTCCTGAAAACTGCGAATACTGGGGCTGACGCTGCTAATGTGGTGAAAATGGTATCACTTGGCGTCCATCGATCAAATGCGTAGATGGCCCAAATAACAAGTTGTGTGACATTGATGCAAAGCAATCCGTTATGGCTTAGACTCAAGCCTTGCTGCACGGATGTCGGTGCAGCGGCAGCGCTGTGCGGCGGGAAGCTCGTGGAGTTGGAGATTGGTAATGGCTGAATTCGATCTGGTCGTGCGTGGCGGTGAAGTGATCGACGGCAGTGGCGCCGATGGCCGTGCCGCGGATGTGGCGGTGCTCGGTGGCACCATCGTTGAGGTGGGCAAGGTGGCTGGCAAGGGCAAGCAGGAGATTGCTGCGGATGGCGCCATCGTCACACCAGGATTCGTTGACATTCACACGCACTACGATGGCCAGGTTACCTGGGCCAATCGTCTGCATCCTTCTAGTCACCACGGCGTGACGACGGTAGTGATGGGGAACTGCGGCGTTGGTTTTGCGCCCGTGCGTCCTGACGATCACGACATGTTGATCGAGCTGATGGAAGGGGTGGAGGACATCCCGGGCGCCATTCTGCACGAGGGGCTGTCGTGGGATTGGGAGACCTTTCCGGAATACATGGGCGTGTTGGCCCGGAGGCGGTTCGACGTCGACGTCGGCGCGCAGATCCCGCATGCGGCGCTCAGGGTTTACGTCATGGGCCAGCGCGGCGCCGATCGTGAGCCGGCAACTCCTAATGAGATTGCCGAGATGCGTCGCATCGTCGCAGAAGGCGTGAATGCCGGTGCTCTCGGCGTATCCACTTCGCGTTTCCTTAATCACCGCAGCAGCAAGGGTGAGCATACGCCATCGCTGACGGCGGGTTACGATGAATTGCTTGGTCTTGCGCACGGCTTGAAGGATGCAGGTCGCGGTGTCTTCGAGATGGTTTCCGAACTGGAAGATCTCGACGAGGAGTTCAGCTTCTTCCGTGGCATGGTCTCCGAGAGCGGACGGCCGATGTCCGTGTCATTGGCCCAGGGGTTGAATGCCTGCGGTTGGCGTGCGGTGCTCTGCAAGATTGAGCAGGCCAATGCCGACGGGCTGGTCATGCGCGGTCAGGTCGCGCCGCGCCCGATTGGGGTGTTGATGGGGCTCACAACGACGATATGCCCGTTCTCAACGCGCAAGGCCTACAAGGAAATCGCCGCCTTGCCGGTGGCGCAACGCATCGAGGCCATGGGTGACCCCGCGCGACGGGCGGCGATCCTCGCAGGCGAGCCGTCCCCAGGCTTTGCCGTCATGCAGCAGAAGATGGACGGTGGGCGCAAGGTATGGCTCTTGGGTGATCCACCGGACTATGAGCCGGCGCCGGAAAGCAGCATGGCTGCAGGTGCGGCGGCCGCAGGCCAGGATGCGTGGTCATACATCTACGACCGCCTGATCGAGAACGGCGGCAGGAACATTTTCTATTCGCCATTCGCCAACTACGAGGACAACAACCTCGACTGCTGCCGCGAGATGATCCTGCATGAGAACACCGTGATGGGGCTGGGCGACGGCGGGGCGCATGTCGGCACCATCTGCGACGCCAGCTTCATCACCACGCTGTTCACGCACTGGGGCCGCGACCGCGACCGCGGCGAGCGCATCGACCTGCCGACGCTGGTGAGAAACCAGACGCATGACACCGCGCGGGCGGTGGACCTGTACGACCGAGGCGTCGTCGCGCCGGGGATGAAGGCGGACCTCAACGTGATTGATTTCGACAATCTCAACATGAGTGCCCCGGAAATGGTGCGGGACCTGCCCGCCGGCGGTTGGCGCTTCGAGCAAAGGACCAGCGGATATCTCGCCACCGTGGTCAGCGGTGAGGTCACTTACTGCAACGGAGAGGCCACGGAGGCGTTGCCGGGCCGGCTGATACGCTGAACTTGCGCGTCTCGAATCCCTGCAGGTGAGCTTGCTCAAAGCCTATAGAGCGCTTGATCTCACTGACGTTCGAGGTCAGTTGGGTGGCATGGTGCTGGCTGACTTGGGTGCCGATGTCATCAGGATCGAGCCACCCGGCGGCAGTGAAGCCCGCCGGGTCGGTCCCTTCGCTGATGATGGACCTGACGGACCGTGCAGCCTGAGTTTTGCGGCGTACAACCGGAACAAGCGATCCATCCAACTGGATCTTGCGACCGATGGGGGGCGGGCGACGTTCCTCGACCTGGTTCGCGGTTCGGACTTCGTGTTGGATTCCGGCCCGCCGGCCTTGCTGGACGAGGCGGGGTTGAACCATGAAGTGCTTTGCGAAGCAAATCCTCAGCTCGTCCAAGTGAGGGTAACGCCCTATGGGAACGACGGACCTCATGCGGATTTGCCTGCCGCCGATCTGAGCGTTGCGGCCATGAGTGGCCAGATGTCACTGCAAGGGGACTCAGACAGGCCGCCGGTAAGGGTCAGCGCACCCCAGGTATGGCGCCATGCGGGCGCCGAAGCCGCAGTTGCGGCACTTGTCGGGCATGCGCGCATGCGGACCACGGGCGAGGGTGTATTCGTTGATGTTTCCGCCCAAGCGGCGATGACCTGGACCATGCTGCAAGCCATGACTGCCGCAGCAATCCAAGGTTATGACTATGTGCGTGATGGCTCCCTCGCGCAGATCGGGCGTCGCAGGATCCCGATCGTACATCCGGCAAAAGACGGCCATGTAGCCGGACCAGTGATCTGGCAACAGCTCGAGAAAATGGTTCCTTGGATGAAAGAGGAGGGAGCCATTGACGATGCTTGGCTCGCCAGGGAGCAATGGGAGGACTACGACTTCCGTCTGTTTCGAGGTGATGGCTTTGCGATTGATATCGATGAGCTTAACGACAAGGTTGATGCTTTCCTGGCAGGGCAGACAAAGGAAACCATCTTTGCGAGAGGCCTGGAACTTGGGGTGACTCTGGCACCGATCATGTCGATTGAGGAACTGGTGAAGTTCCCGCAACTGTTGGCCCGGGACTACTTCCAGGAAGTGAAATTGCCGAACGGCGTTTCATGCCAGGCGCCCGGTGCCTTTGCGAAGTGTTCGAGCGGGGGTCTGAGGCATCGCCTCGTTAGGCGTACCCTAGCGTCCATTGGCGAACACACCGCTGAAGTTCTAGAGGAGCTAGCCAATCAACCGAGGCAACCAACTCGCCAGAGCAGGCCCACACCAACTCCCGCTCTGCCCTTCGAAGGGCTGAAGGTGGCGGACTTCAGTTGGGTGGGTGTGGGCCCCATGACTGGCAAATGCTTGGCAGACCACGGCGCGGATGTTATCCGGATTGAGTCGACGACGCGGGCAGATGCGCTACGTACGGCAGGTCCGTACAAGGACAACATCGATGGTTGGAACCGCTCTCAGTTTTTCGGGGAATTCAATACATCCAAGCGCAGCTTGAAGCTTGACCTCCGTCACGAGCGTGCTGGCGAAGTGACAAAAAAAGTCCTGGAGTGGGCGGACGTCGTCATTGAGAGCTTTACGCCGGGCACCGTCAATCGGCTGGGAATCGGTTACGAGGATGCAAAAAAAGCGAATCCGGGCGTGATTTTTGTCAGCACCTGCTTGGCAGGGCAGACCGGGCCGCTCGCGCATATGGCCGGATACGGTTACCACGCCGCGGCCCTGGCGGGATTTTACCGCCTCACCGGCTGGCCGGACCGAGCATCCTGTGGTCCCTGGAACGCCTACACGGATACCATCGCACCGCGATTCCTTACCGCGACCTTGCTTGCTGCCATTGATCATCACAGGCGAACCGGTGACGGTCAGTACATTGACCTCAGTCAGATGGAAGCCGCGCTTCACTTTCTGGCGCCTGAGATCCTTGAAGTACAGGCAACAGACCGAAGGTTCACGCGTAGCGGCAATCGCTCGCGGGATGCTGCCCCACAGGGCGCTTATCCCTGCGTGGGTGAAGATGAATGGATTGCGATTGCGGTCGAAAACGATGCGCAGTGGCGTGCCTTGCGAGGCGTATTGGGTGACCCTGGTTGGGCGCGTTCGGAGAAATACAACACAGCTGCCGGACGTATCGAGGCACATGACCTGATTGATGAAAACCTGGCGGACTGGACGCGGGAGCACACGCCGACCAATGCCATGGCGCAGTTAACTGGTGCGGGAATCCCCGCTGGGCATGTTCAGCGAAGCAGCGATCTACTCGAGGATCCTCAGTACGAGCATCGTGCATTTCACCGGTTCCTTGAGCACGGCGAGATGGGTTTGGTGCCTTACAGTGGCCATCAGTACCGGGTAAGCGGATATGATCACGGACCTCGCGCACCGGCACCGCTGATCGGCGGGGACAGTTTTGAGATATTGACGGGGTCGCTTGGCCTCGACGATGAGCAGGTTGCGGACCTGATGGCGGATCAGGTGATCGAGTGACGCGCTTGTAACAAACAATGGACATACACATGGACCAACCCATAAAGAACAGAGTCATAGTCGTTACAGGTGCAGGCGGGGGCTTCGGTCAACTGATCAGCCAGAAATGCGCAGCGCTTGGCGCCAGAATTGTCTGCGCAGACATCAATGAAGAAGGACTGGACCAAACCATCACAAATATCACAGAAGCGGGCGGGCAGGGCATCTCGCAGCGAACGGATGTCACCAGTTATTCTGATTTGCAAGCGCTTGCCGCAAAGGCAGTCAACGAGTTTGGTGCCATAGACGTCATGGTAAACAATGCCGGTACGATGCCGCTTGCTTTCTACAGTGACCATGCGCAGGCAATGGCCGCATGGACTCGCTGCATCGATATCAACATCAAGGGTGTGCTGCATGGCATTGCTGCAGTGCACGACCAGATGATCAGTCAGGGCCGCGGCCATGTGGTCAATATCTCGTCCATCTATGGCAACTTTCCCGTAGTGGGCGCAGCAGTCTACGGTGCGAGTAAAGCTGCCGTTAACTTCCTCTCCGAGTCACTCAGAGTGGAGGCCCAGGGCAAGATTAAGGTGACCATCGTTAGACCCACCGGCGTCCCCATGACTGGGCTGGTCGGTACTATTGTCAATCAGGAAGCCATTGTTGGCATCACCGGGCAGAATGCCGAAGTAACCGGCGCACGATATGCTGAAATCCTTGCAGGGCAGGCTCCTCCTGAAGTCCTAGACAAGGACAGCATTGCCTACTTTGGGCTGGACGCGGACAGCCTGACTGACCAGGTGGTTCATGCCATTAATCAACCTTGGGGTGTTTCAATCGCAGAGGTGACAGTGCGCGCCTCTGGTGAAAGATATGTACTCTAGATTCGGTCAATGTCATCTTCTGGGCAATCCTAGACCACGCTGAGCGATAATATTGCGCTGGATCTCGCTTGACCCGACAGCGATCTACACGGGCAGTGCGTGGGTCCACCACCTAAAGGCGCCGTCACCCAGCGTCACCATAGGATCGTTTTCCAGGCAAAAGCCCCTGGGGCCGGCGACGTCCATGGCAAGATGCGCAATCTGCATCGACATGTCTCCAGCGAGCGTCTTGTAGATGGCGGAATCAACCAGCACGGAATCACCTCCAGTCTGGTTTGCCACGACTTTGTACATCAATAGCCGCAGAGCCCTGTTCAACGCACGCAGACGCACGAGCTTTGAACGCACATCGGCTCGGTGAGAAAGGGGCTCCCCTGAGATGTCTTGCGACTCCCGGGCGAACTGCGAGAGCTTTTCGAGTTGCAACCCATAGAGCCCGGCAAAGCCAACACCGGCTCTCTCTCCTTCCAGCGCTGACATGGCGACACGCCAACCTTGGTTTAGCGGACCTAACAGGGTGTCGTACGGTACCTCGGCGTCGTCAAAAAACACTTCGTGAAACTCTATCGGTCCACCCATCGATTGAATGGGGCGGACCGTGATGCCAAGTGTTTGCATATCCACCAGAAAGACGGAAATGCCCTTGTGCTTCGGAGCATTCGGGTCAGTGCGCGCCATCAAAAAGCAATACTGGGCCTGCGCTGCGTAGCTCGTCCAGATTTTCTGCCCGTTAATCTTGAAGCCCGCGCCTGTATCATCAGCCCGCGTTCTTAGGCTCGCAAGGTCCGAACCCGCGTCAGGTTCGGAGAAGCCTTGGCACCAGATCACTTCACCTGCCGCCATCGGCTTTATGTATCTCTCTTTTTGCGCGTCGGTGCCGAACATCATGATGGCCGGGCCGATGTAGTTGAGATTCATAAACTGCGGACCGCGTGGTTCGCCCCGGCCCCACATCTCCTCCCGCACGACATTTTGGTGCCAAATGTCTGCATCACCGCCGCCATACTCTTTCGGCCAAGCCATGGCCAGCCAGCCTTTGGCAGCCATCTTTTGGCAAAACTCAAGGGTAAAAGGGATGATTCGGTCATCATTCACCCACAGATTTGTCCACCAGGCTGGTAGCTCGGCTTCCAAGAACGCTCGCAGTTCGTTGCGAAACGCCTCAGCCTCTGCCGGGTACTCGAAGTTCATTACCCCATCTCCCTTTCAAACACGCGCTACCAGCCGGGCATTTGCAAACCAGCTTTGCCTTGATGTTTCAATCATCGCGGGGAACGCCCGTAAACGGTGCCGAGCACCTCGGTGCGGTATCCGAGCAACGTCAGCAATTCATCAGATGCGCCTTCCAACACGTCGTCATTCAACGCGAGGAACCAGTTCTCCTGAGTGCGGTAGATTGGTCTTACGTACCAGGCGAAGGCTGCTGCGCGGGGAGCCCCTGACCGGTTACGACCGGTTCGATGCCATACCCGGCCTTCGAGCGCGATGACTGTTCCCGCCGGCGCTGTTGCGGGCAGCGGCCTCTCCAGAGGTGGTTCGGAGGGGTCTTCGCGGCAATGGCTGCCGGGCACCATTTCGGTGGCGCCGTTGTCCGCGGTGAAATCATCAAGCAACCAGGTGAAGTTCAACCCCTGGGGCTCCGCAGGCCATGGCGGCGGATAACCACCCTGATCCGCGTGTAGAGCCCCCCCTTCACTTCCCGGCTCTACGATGTTTGCGGATATGCCGCTGAGCAGCGCTCGCGGACCAAGCAGCTCCTCCAGCAACTCAAGCACCAACGGATGCTGTACCAGTTCCACGAACACCAAACCCCGGTTCAGGAGATTCCATACCCGCACATTGCCCGTGCCGTAGTCTATGAGATATCTGTCCGGGGTGCGCCCATTGTCGGCGTCGTCCGTTGGACCGGCGTAAACGGCATCGCGTGCTTCGCGAAGTTTGTCCCCAGTGAGTAACTCAGGGAGTAGCGCAATTCCGTACTCCTTGAGGTCTTGGATCGCCTGTTGGGTGGAGCCTGCCATCGGTGGAAAAATGCTCATCCAACCACCCTACAGCGATGCTCCGTGCGTGTGCGGCGTTCCATCACGTTTCCGATCCCCGTTCTCTCACCTTGGTTGTGTGCGTGGGCTTGAAGTCAAAACAGATTAGTTACCTTGTCCCTACCTTTCAGTTGAACCTGCTGGCCGGCATTGGTGTTCGCCACGACGCCAAGGCCCAGCCATTCTGTGAGATCGGGGCTGAGCGTTGCCTTGGTTTCTTCCGACAACCCCACGTTGAAGTTCCATTGCGGTCGAATGAAGGAGCGACTGTAGTAGCCGAACAGCAGAGCTCGTTCTTCGTCTTGCGTCCTATTGGCGCCAGACGTGTGCCAGATCCGCCCGTCCATCGCAACAACACTTCCCGCCTTGGCTTCAAGCGGGATCATCCTATCTGCCATGTCTGCCGGAACGTCCTCCCTACGCTCAAAGCAGTGACTGCCCGGCATGAACAATGTCCCTCCGTTTTCGCCGCGAACGTCATCCAGGCACCAGATCACGTTGAGGCTCCAGGGCGCGTGCCAGGGTTCAGGTAGAACGAGCGCAAGATCGGAGTGAATTGTCATCGAGCCACTACCTGGTTTCGCGATGTTGGCTGTGAAGTTGGAGATGACGAAGTCATCGTCGAGCAAGTGGCAAGCGACCTCCAAAGCTACGGGATGAGAAATAAGCTCGACAAAGACCGGATCGAGATCGAGCAGATTGAACACGCGCACATTATTCGGATTCGGGTCCAGCCCCTCCATGTAGGTCGGTATGCCTCTACGCTCACTCTCGGCCGCAGCTTCCACTAGGCGATGGCGCACTTCAACGGTTTTCGGTGCATCCAGGACGTCCTCGATGACGCAGTAGCCTTGCTCCTCAAGGCTGCTTTTGTGGGCCGCCGTTAACATCGGACACTCCTCCTTGCTGGCGCAACATCAAAGGTGACCTTTATGGCCCCAGAGTTTTTGTCGGCCGCAGTGGCGAATGCCTCCGCTGCGCCATCGAGTGGAAAACGATGTGTAATCATTGCATCAGCGATGTGAGGGTGCTCGAACAATATGCTCGCCGCTTCAACAAAACTGCGATTCGGTTGCGTGCACTTGTAAGCTATCGAAGTGATGACGGTGAGCTCCTTTTGACAAAGCTCCGGCACAATCGGTGTAGCCTCCCAGAAGTTGCCCAATAGCAGAATACGGCCATCGGGCTTTGCGCAATTGACTGCTTCTTCCATCGATTTCTCATTGGCGACAGCGTCGACCACCAAGTCGTAGCCGTCGCCGACGTTTAAGCTGGCGCCTAGCTGCTCGGCAGCGGCCTGTTGGTGTGGATAGCGCGCTTTGACCGCAAAATCCATGCCCCGTGCCTGCAGGCAGGCTGCACTTCCCAGACCAATCGAGCCAGCGCCAATCACCAGCACCTTGTCTTTGCTATTCAGCCTGCAACGTGAAAACCCTCGAACACAAACTGCCAGTGTTTCAACCAGATTAGCGATGCGTACATCTAACCCCGTGGGCAACTCCACCAGAGAGGCTTCCGGCACGAGCACCGATTCGGCCATGCCGCCATCCCTTGTCAAGCCCGACACCGTTGGCAAGTCTTGTGCTTGGCAATGCGCGATGAGGCCGTCTGCGCAAGCCAGGCAACTGCCGCAGGAGTGAAACGGCTCGATTGCCACGGCTTTTCCGTCGGGCGTGTAGCCAGCACACTCGTGACCTGGTATTAGCCCTTCCAACATGCCCGTTGGTAACAGGTGGAGGTCGGTACCACAGATGGAACTCGAGACTACGCGGACCAGGACGCCGCTGCCTTGGGGCTCCGCACAATCAGAGAATAGAGGCAAGCTGTTAACGATCTTGATCGCTTTCATGGTCGGGATCCCGCAGAGTTGATTGCCTCTTAAGCTCAACCCTCCTGCGCAACCGTAATTGCCGGTAACAGTACGTCTTTCAGGAATGGTCTTTGTTTGACTGGGGGGTCATCACGCATTAACAGCAAAGCGTGTATGCTCGCAATAATCTCGATGATCCGGTCGTTTGAGAGATGCGGCTTGATGGCTCCCTCTCGTCGAGCTTCTTCGATGGCGGTCAGCCAGATGTCTTGATTGGCTTTGTAGATTCGCTCATTGCCCCGCAGCAGGAACTGCTCCAGGTTATGGTCTGTTGCTTTGTGAATGATGTCGTTGGTCAGCTTGTCGCTTCGTGCGGCGGAGACGGCGGTGACGGAACCTTCTAGCAGGGCTTCTTCGAAGGAGGTGGCCTTGGCAATCCGACGCTGTATCTTCTTTGCGATTGTGGCCCATCTCGATTCCAGGATTGCTTGGATCAATTTCGGGCGGTCGTTGAATATCCTGTAGAGCGTTTTGCGGGAGATTCCGGCAGCCTCTGCGATGTCGTCCATTGATGTGCGCTGAGGTCCGTACTGTTCAAAGCATCTTGCTGCAGCGTTGATGATCTCCCGCTTGGACTCTTTCGCATTCCCCCAGGCGATCTGGGAATTTTGCTTTCTCGGCATAGAGGCCCTCATAGACTATAGTGTTGTTTTAAACTCACCTTCCAGCTAGCTTGCAAGCCGATGGGTAGGCACCAGCGTTTCGCGGTCGATGCCGTAAAGCTCAGCGACATTGCCCGAGAGGATCCCCTCAAGTTGTTCCGCGCTAAGCCCTTCGGTCTGCTCAGTCAGTACATCTTGCGACCAGGGCCAGGTTGAATCGCTGTGCGGGAAGTCGCTCGCCCACAGCAACCGGCGCCAGTTCATCTGGTCAGCACTCCTGAACGCCACATGGTCATCCTGAAAGGTAGTGTAGATGTTTTCACTGAAATACTCAGAAGGCATCTTCGACAGTTGTACCCCCGGATCCATCCAGTTGCGATGGCGTTCATAGCCGTGATCCATGCGGTACATGTAGTGAGGCACCCAGCCCGCATCCGCTTCGACGCAGACGACCCGGAGTGCCGGGTAGCGCTCGAAAACGCCGCCGAAGATCATCGTGCCTATGATGTCTTGGTTGAAGCGGATGACCCCGAGGAAACCGTTTAGGCGAGAGCCACGTTGGTTGGGGTCACGCGCGGGGACGATGTGGAAGCTGAGCGGCAGCCCGAGCTCGATGGCGGCTTCCCAGACGGGGTTGTACGTCTCGGAGTCGTAGTCCTCCAAAGCGGGTACGTTCGGCATCATCACGCCCCGCAGACCTGCGGCCTTGATGGCATGCATGTCAGCCACACCCTCTTGCGGCGTGCGCATTGCGGTTTGCCCGCAGCCAAGCAATCGATCCGGGTGGGCACCGCAGTACTCGGCAAGCCAGCGATTGTAAGCATCGAAACAGGCTTTCTTGTACTCAAAATCCGGATGATTGGTCACCACCATGCCGACGGTTGGATACACCACCTCGGCAGACACCCCGTCAGTATCCTGATCCGCCATGCGGGCTTCAGGGTCCCAACCTCCTCTGTGGAGGTCGTCGAACTTTGTTCTTTGGGCAAACTCCTCCGGCTTTTTCCCGGCGGCTGCCACCAGACCCATTGAGATGGTGCTTTTCATGCCGTCGATCACGTAGACGTCACCACGTTCACCGGCGTCAACGATATGGGGAGCTTTGTCGCGCCACTTGGCGTCGATGTAGTCGAGGTAGGTGTTCGGTGCCTCGGTGATGTGCGAGTCGGCTGAAATGATTGGGAAAGTCATAAGTCCTCCTTAGGTGACCGAATGCTCAATCATGGGTCTCGGCCTTCGAACACAAAATTAACTCATGCTGCCTTTTTGCGCAAGGTTACAAATAGTGAGTTTTGAGCCATATTGGCGATCTAGAGACCAAGCGCGACGGCGGCACGCTCAATCTGTCGCTCGGTGTCACCCCAAGCCACGCAGAACGCCCTGGCTCGACGTGTGTAGAGTTGCACGTCGTGTTCCTTCGAGTACCCAATGGCACCGTGCAGCCGGTGCCCGTCGACTGCGATTTTCTCTATCGCTTCATTTGCTAGCACCTTTGCCGATGCAATCTCAAGCTCTGCAGACTTGCCTTGGTCCAGAAGCCAGGCGGCCTCCAGGGTCAGCAGGCGACAGGCATCGGTCTGGATGCGCATATCTGCCAAGGGATGTGAGACCGCCTGAAAGGCACCTATGGCCTGCCCGAACTGTTCCCTGACTTTTGCGTGTTCCACAGTAAGACGAATGATCCCCTCGCAGTACCCGACGGCCTCCGCCATCGCAACAACGGTTGCGACCTCAAGACTTTTGTTTAGTGCCGCAACGGCGGCAGGGCCACGTGCCAGGACTCGGTCGTCAGCAACCGTGACATCGCTGAATCGCACCTCAAATAGGGGATCTGCGCCGAGCGTCTGATTGCGCCTGAGGGTAAGGCCGGGGGATTCGCGGTCAATCGCAACAATGGCTGTCTGACCATCCGCCGTTGAAGTTGAAACTAGCAGCACCCGCGCAATCGAGGCATAGGGCACCAGTTGCTTGATGCCGGAGAGCCGCAGGCTGTTCCCGCCTTCCTGTAGAAGGAGCCTTGGCGGGGTTCGCTCATCCCGCCCCGATTCATCGATCAGGGCTGCAGTGATCACAGTGTCTGTGCTGGCAAGCCTTTTCAGGAGCTGCGTCGCCAGCGGGTGGGAGGGCACTAGCTTGAGACAGGTGGCAGCCACTCCCGAACTGATGAGCAATGGCGTTGAGGCGGCGGCGCGGCCCATCTCCTCTGCCAACACGCAGAGTTCCAGCACGCCCAGGCCGCCACCACCCGCCGTCTCCGGCAGCGCGACTGAATTCCAACCGAGGCGCGTCAGTTGAGACCAGTTTTCCTGCGAGAAACCATCGGCGCTTGCTTCGACAGCGCGGGCCTGTGCCGAGTCGAACTCATTAAAAAAAAGGCGCCGTGCGCCATCCCGTAGCATGGCTTGAGTTTCATTGAGATGAAATTGCATCGCCTGCTCCTTATCTCGGTAAGCCGAGCCCGCGTTGGGCGATGATGTTGCGTTGAATCTCATTGGTCCCTGCGGCGATCAACGTGGGAATGGTGTAAACCCACTGATTAACGGCCAGACCGGCAAGCGGCGCGGACTCATCATATTCGCCGAGCTGCGCTTTTGGCCCCAGCGTATTGAAGGCGACATCAGCGGCGAACATGGCGGCCTCGGAGGCGAAGACCTTGGAGATTGCGGGGCCAACCACGTCGGTGTTCCCCAGTTCGAAATCCGCTGCCACGCGATAAAACAGCATCCTGGCTGCGCGCCAGCGAGCGTGCATCCTGACCAGCCCGGCTCTAACCGATGGCTTTTCCGAGAGCAGCCGGCCATCTTCATCCTTAGTGGTCTTTACGTATTCAAGCAGCTTGTCGAGCGGATCAAGGATATAGGCATGAAATGCGATGCCAAGGCGTTCGTTGGCCAGTGCATTGACAATCACTGACCAGCCTTCGTGAACCGGCCCCAGCAGGCAGTCGTAGGGAATCTCCACATCCTCAAAGAAGAGTTCATTGATTTCCGAAGGACCGCCAAGCGAGTCAATAGGCCGCACGGTGATCCCGGGTGACTTCATGTCCAAGGCAAACACCGACAGACCTTTGTGCCGCTTCGAATCCGGGTCTGAACGAGCAATTAGCAGACACCACTCGGCATGCGTGGCATAGCTGGTCCAGATCTTCTGGCCATTGACGACGAAGCATTTTCCATTGTCGATGGCTTTCGTTTGCAGCGCCGCGAGATCCGAACCGGCACCGGGTTCTGAGAAACCCTGACACCAAAGCGCATCGCCCGAAGTCATGGGTTTCAGAAAACGCTCGCGCTGCTCCGGTGTACCCACCTGCATGATCAACGGTCCGATGTAGTTAATGCACATGTAGTGTGAGCCGCGAGGCTCGCCGATGTAACGCATCTCTTCGTTTAGAACCATCCGCATCCAGATGTCAGCATCCTGACCGCCAAATTCCCTTGGCCACGCCATGGTCAACCAATTCCGTTCAGCAAGTTTTCGGCAAAGCTCGACGGTAAATCCGGGCACACGCTCGTCCACATTGAACAGATGTGTCCACCAGTCAGGCAATTCCTCATCCAGAAACTTGCGAAGGTCGGACCGGAACCGCTCTGCTGATTCGGGTAGATCAAAATTCATAACAGACATCCTCTATTGGAGGGTTTAGGCGGTTTGCGCATTGTGTCTGGCATCCACCGGTTGTGGAACCTGGGGTAGATTGACGCAAGAAACAAGAAGTGTATCATGGGAATCTATGCTGGTTCTGCGTCGAACCGCCCTGATCCATAATGCTGAAAAACTAGGTGCAGTCCCAGTGATGTTCGGAGGAATAGGATGAGTGGTCAACTTCAGCCTGGCCCGTGGTTAGCCGTTCACGAGGAGTTGGGCGTCCAGCCTCCGGAGGTTGACGACCGGCCCCCGGGTACGTTTGTGGAGCTTTATGCGCAGACCATTGCGGACAGCAGTGCATTGCGGTATTTCGAGCGGGACATCTGCTACCGGGAGTTGAATGAGTTATCCAACCGCTTGGCCAATGGCCTGGTGACACTAGGTATTGGTCGCAATGATGTGGTGGGTCTGCACATGCCCAACATTCCCCAATATGTGATTGCCCTGGTTGCGCTGTCAAAGCTTGGGGCGACGGGTTCTGGGGTCTCACCTCTGCTGGCACCTGCGGAAGTGGCGCACCAGCTTGAAGACGCAAGCGTCAAGGTGCTGATTTCTCTCGACAGCTTGGCGAAACCCACCCTTGATGCACTCGGCGGTCTCCCGGATTGTGTGACGGCGGTGATCGTGACGGGTGCAGATGATCTTCGACAACCGTCGGACCTGGAATTGCCAGCCCCGGACTCAGTCGTCTGCAGGGCTTTCCTAGAGCTCACCGCCAATGCAAGCTCTGAGTTTCGACAGGTTGACCTGCCCCCTGATCACGTCCTCCTGATCCAGTACACCGGAGGCACGACGGGAAAGCCTAAGGGTGCCATGTTGACCCTTCGCGCCATCATGTACCACATGGCCATCTTCAACATTTACCGCCCATGGGAAGTGGCAGCGGAAACCGTGGCCAGTGCGTTCCCGCTGTTCCATGTTGCTGGCGTGTCACTGATGCTCATCGCGCTCACGGCTGGGGCCCGGTCATTGTTGATTCCCGATGGGCGGGACTTGGACCACTTCTGTCAGCAGATGGTCGATTTCCCGCCGACGCGACTGGCGGCGGTGCCGACGCTCTACCAGATGATTGCTGATCACCCCCTGAGTGCGGAGATCGACTTTTCCCATCTAAAGAGCGCACAGACCGGAGCGGCGCCAATCACCGGAGAAGATCGGAAGCGCATCGAGCGTATGCTGAAGGGCACTGTGCTTTCGGACGGCTATGGCATGACGGAGGCAGGACCAACACTCGTGGTCAACCCGCCGCAGCGGTGCAAGCCGGAATCGGTGGGCATGCCGCTGCCTACCGTGGATGTGCGCATTGTTGACGTCGAAACCGGCACGCGGGAATTGCCCTATGGGGAAGCGGGGGAGATCATCGCTTCGAGTCCTTGCTTGATGAAAGGCTATCGCAATCGACCTGATGAAAGCGCCAATTCACTGCGCGAGTGGCATGGCAAAACCTGGATGTACACGGGTGACGTGGGGACCATGGACGAAGAGGGCTACATTTATCTCAAGGACCGGGCCAAGGACATGATCATCGTCAGTGGCTTCAAGGTATTTTCAGTGGAAGTGGAAGACAAGCTGTCGGCACTCGACTTCATTGCCTGTTCCGCGCTGATTGGCAGCCCTGACCTGAACCGGCCTGGTAGTGAGGTCGTAAACCTGTACGTGGAGTTAACGCCGGAGGCGAAACAGTTGGGCTCCGACCAGGTTCGAGCGGAAATTCTCGAGTTCTGCCGAGTTGAAATGGCACCCTATAAGGTGCCTAAGATCGTCCACTTGGTGGATGCGATACCCCTGACGGCGGTGGGCAAGGTCGACAAGAAGGTGCTGCGTGCCCAGGCGGCGCAGGCATGATTAAGGTCATCATTGCTGCGCTAGCTTGCATTCCGTTATATGCGATCTCAGCAGAACCTGGGCCCAAGACGATTGGCAGGCAACAATTTGAACAATGGTTCAACGAGGTATCCAACTGGGGGCGTTGGGGAAAGGATGATGAGCTTGGCACCCTTAATCTCATTACACCGCAAGTTAAGATAAAGGCTGCCGGTTTGGTGAGGCACGGAATCACCGTTTCCCTGTCGCTCGATCTCAACAAGGTCAAGAGCGATTACAACCCGCATCCCTTTGAACACACATCTTCTGTGGCTCGCGTTGGCAGCCAGTCTTTTGCATCCGATAGATATGCAGTTGAGTATCACGGCGCAACACATTCGCATATTGATGCATTGGCTCACGTCATCCACCAAGGCAAACTGTACAACGGCTACTCTGCTCACTTCATCGGATTGAGCGGCTCAGGGAAACTGGGCATCCACAATATGAAGGATGGCATCTTCACCCGTGGCGTGCTGGTGGACATGGCCTGGTTTCGTGGCGTGGATTTTCTTGAGCTGGGCGATGCCATTGCAGCGGCTGATCTTGAGGCTTGGGAGGCGAAAACCGGCATCACCATTGGCACCGGTGATGCGCTGCTGGTCCGAACCGGCCGGTGGGAGCGCACCCGGCAGCTTGGGCCCAGCCACTTAACCGATGGGGCTGCCGGTTTGCATGCATCTGTTGCCAAGTGGCTGAAGCGAAGAGATGTCGCTGTTCTCGGCGCTGATGGGGGCAATGATGTGATTCCCTCCGGAATTGAAGGCATGCAGGCTCCCCTCCATGAACTGGTCTTGGCCGGGTTGGGCATGCCGGTGCTGGACAGTCTTGATCTCGATGCCCTGGCCAGTGAGGCGTTGAAGCATGAGAGATGGGAGTTTTTGTTTGTTGCTGCGCCATTGCGCGTTGAGGGCGGGACGGGCGCTCCCCTCAATCCGCTGGCCGTGTTCTAGGTGACATTGTTCTAACATCTGGTTCGGGGCCGCGAGTAAGGTTTTAAACGGCAGACCATTTTGACCAAGGAACCGCTATGCAACTTGATCACTACGCAACACTGGGCAGATCCGGCTTAAGGGTAAGCCCCTTGTGCCTAGGTGGCATGACCTTCGGCCTTGAACGAGGGTGGGGGTCGTCCGTTGAGGAATCCAAGCAGATTATCGACCGCTACCTCCACCGGAATGGAAACTTCATCGATACCGCCAATAGCTACAACCTGGGCCATTCCGAGAAGATCATCGGCGATCACATCACCAACGACCGATCCAAGCGTGATCGGATTGTTGTTGCGACCAAGTTCAGTGCCAACCTCTATGACGGCGATCCCAACGGCGGCGGGGGAAACCGCAAGTCAATCATTGCTGCGTGCGAACAGTCGTTGCGCAGGCTCCAGACCGACTACATCGATCTATACTGGATGCACTGGTGGGACAAGTTCACGCCGATCGAAGAAACCATGGCCGCCATTGACAGCTTGGTCACCTCCGGCAAGGTTCGCTACATCGGCTTTTCCAACACCCCCGGCTGGAAGATAGCCCAGGCACAGGTCACGGCAAGCTTCCTGAAGCAGACCCCGCTCATCGCTTTGCAGATCGAGTACTCCCTGTTGGAGCGAACCGTGGAGGGTGAACTGCTGCCACTGGCTGAAGAATTCGGACTTGGGGTGACGCCCTGGAGTCCGCTCAGGGGCGGGATCCTCAGTGGAAAATACACACGCGACAACCTCGCTGAATCGAAACCGGGACGTGGGGATTTGATGAAGTCGAGGATCGACGAACGCACGTTCACTATTCTCGATCGGTTGCAGGAATTTGCCGCGAGCAACGACACTACGGTAGCGCGCGTAGCATTGGCATGGCTGCGATCACGCCCAACGGTCAGCTCAATCATTATCGGGGCGCGAACCATGGAGCAGCTCGAAGAGAACCTGGCCTCGCTGGAAGTGGAACTACCCGCTGACGACATCGCAGCGCTGGATGATCTGACGCGACCGCGCTTGAGCTACCCGATCAACATTCTTTCTACAGGCCGCCTGACCGGATACGGCGGCTTGACCATCAACGGAGAGAGTTTCCCGGAGTCTCCTCTCGGTCGACCGACCTCCGACAAGGTTTACTAGGAGAGGATTGATGTTCGGAGGAACGCGATGAGTGATCAACTCAAGCCCGGCCCATGGCTGACAATTCACAAGGAACTGGGCGTAGAGCCTCCGGCATTTGACAACCGGCCGCTCGGGACGTTTGTAGAGGATTATGCAGAGTCCATTGCCGATAACAGTGCGTTGCGGTACTTCGAGCGGGAAATCAGCTACCGGGAGTTGAATGAACTATCCAATCGCCTGGCCAATGGTCTGGTGACACTGGGCGTGGGTTTGGGTGATGTGGTGGGTCTGCAATTGCCCAATGTTCCGCAGTATGGCATTGCCTTGGTTGCGCTTTCCAAGCTCGGCGCCGTGGCTTGTGGCGTGTCACCGCCGCTCGCACGCGCAGAGGTCGCGAACCAGCTCGAAGACGCTGGGATCAAGGTACTGATTTCTCTCGATAGTTTGGCGAAATCCACCCTTGAGTCCCTGGACAGTCTTCCGCAATGTGTGACGGCGGTTATCGTCACAGGTGCTGATGATCTCAGGCAACCTGTGGGCTTGGAATTGCCGATACTGGAATCAGTCACATGCAAGGCCTACCTCGAACTCACCGCCGATGCGAGCCCGGAGTTTAACCAGGTTGACCTGCCGCCTGATCACATTTGCCTGATCCAGTACACCGGCGGCACGACAGGCAAGCCCAAGGGTGCCATGCTGACGCTGCGCGGCATCATGTACAACATAGTGATCGCCCATCTTTTCCGTCCATGGGAAGTGGGGACAGAAACGGCATTCAATGCGCTACCACCAACCCATATCGGTGGTTGTGGCACATTTCTCTGGGCCTTCAGGTACGGGGCACGGATGGTGCTGATTCCCGATGCGCGTGACATTGACCACTACTGTCAGCAAATGATCGAGTGCCCGCCAACACGACTGTCGGGTGTGCCGACGCTATACCAGATGATTGCCGATCATCCCTTAAGTGCAGAGATCGATTTTTCTCATCTGAAATTCGCTATGTGCGGAGCGGCACCCATCACCGGAGAGGATCGAAAGCGAATCGAAGGCATGCTGGAGGGCACGGTGCTTTCAGACGGCTATGGCATGACGGAAGGAGGACCGACAGTCATCGTTAACCCGCCGCAACGTTGTAAGCCGGAATCGGTGGGCATACCTATTCCTTCCGTCGACGTGCGTATTGTCGACGTTGAAACGGGTACGCGGGAAATGCCCTATGGGGAAGCGGGGGAGATCATCATTTCGAGCCCCTCGTTGATGAAAGGCTATCTGAATCGACCTGATGAAACCACCAATTCTCTGCGCGAATGGCACGGCAGAACCTGGATGCATTCGGGTGATGTAGGCGTCATGGATAAAGAGGGCTACGTTTATCTCAAAGACCGGGCCAAGGACATGATCATCGTCAGTGGTTTCAAGGTGTTCTCGGTGGAAGTTGAAGACAAGCTAGCTGGGCTTGAGTTCATTGGGCTATCCGCGTTGATTGGCAGCCCGGATGTGAAACGGCCGGGTAGTGAAATCGTCAATCTTTATGTGGAGCTGACCCCGGAGGCGAAACAGTTGGACCCGGACCAAGTTCGAACAGACATTCGTGAGTTCTGCCGTGCTGAAATGGCAGCTTACAAGGTGCCGAAGGTCATTCACCTGGTAGACGCCATCCCCTTAACGCCAGTCGGTAAGATCGACAAAAAGATGCTTCGTGACCAGGCAGCGCAGGAGTGTGCAGATTGAAATGGGTTCTGCCAGACATCAAGCAACCAAGCCCATGACTCTCATGATATTACCTCCCATGATTTTTGCTCTATCCTTTTCGCTCAGTTTAGAAATTTCGTCTTCCCAGTCTGATGGCTGCGCCAAACCTTCGGGATGAGGCCAATCGCTGCCGAACATGACTTGATCCACGCCTACCATTTCAACCAAACGGTAGACATTTTCCTCATAGAACGGGTGGTAGAAAACGTTGCTACGCATAATTTCATGGGGATGACGACCGAAGGCCTGAGGCATCTGTCTGTAAACAAGGTCAAACCTATCCCATAGCGGGTAAACCCAGTAAGTGCCAGTTTCAACATAGGAAATACTCAGCTTAGGGAAGCGATCAAACAGACCGTGACAGATCAACGAAGCGAGATGATGCTGGCACGCAAGATGGTTAACGTCCATTACCTGCTCTAGCGTAGATGTCCGATCGAACGGGAGATATTCTTCACCATCAGCAGCAGCCTCAGTTTTGTGCCTTTGGTAGACGTCATTGTATCCGTTGTCTGAGGTATGAAACGTAACGAAGATTTTGTTTTCTTCGAGTAGTTTCCATATCGCATCAAACTCAGGTGATGCCATTGAGCGGTAACCGTCAACGCCAGCAACCGGGGCGGGGCGAATCAGAACGACTTTGGAGCCATTCTCGATAATCCACTGCGTCTCTTCCAGCGCTTTGGCTGCGTCCATGAAAGTAATTACAGGGGTAACGTAGAACCTGCCATCGTCACCGAATCCCCATTCCTCCCTTATCCATAGATTCAACGAATGGATTGCGGCGTGGCAAAAGTCCGGGTCATGATCCATATGACCCTCGATGACGTTCGCAAGCGATGGGAACACGAGCGCTCCAACTATGCCGTGCTCATCGAGCATCTTTAAGCGCTCAGGTGTCTTGTACTGATACTCAGCTTTGCCTTTTTCAACCACGTTGAATTCTCTGAATGACTTTCCATCAGGATTGTTTCCACGATAGAACTCAGCATGACAGCCTGGAGCCGCCACAACTTCAAATGTCGGATTCGGTATGTATTCAGTAATTTCACCGTTAAAAGCAATCTTGGTACGACCATCTACTTCAACATAGGTCATTACGTTTTTGTGCTTGTCCGGCAAATGACGTAGGAAGGCCTCTGGCGGCTCATAAATGTGGTTGTCGCAATCAAACAACGGAAAAGGTGAATTTGATGACATGTTTGCTCTCTCAAGATGGATAGCTTGATCCAAGAAACAACAACTGTATTCCGATGATGGCCGCGATTCAACTGAAGCTAGATGGATCAGCCCAGAACCCGGGGAGCGAGCTCTCGCCAGACATCAGCCTCCGGCTTTGGCCCCCGGGACTGGATGGCCACATGGTCGGCGCCCGCGTCGAGGTGGGCGCGTACCCGGGCCGCGATGGTTTCCGGGTCGCCCCAGGCGACGACCGCGTCGATGAGACGATCGCTGCCTTCCCCGTGGAAGTCGTCGTCGGTGAAGCCGAACCGGCGTAGCATGTTGGCGTAGTTAGGACCCTTGAAATACAGACCGGCAAACTTTCGGGCCAGTGCTCGAGCCACGCCGGGGTCGCTTTCAAGGATCACCGTCACTTCGGGCACGAGCAACGGCCCGTCACCGAGCACCTCCCGCGCGGCGCCGGTAAACTCCGGGGGAATGAAGCAGGGATGGGTTCCGGCAGTTCGTTCTGCGCAGAGCGCCAGCATCCTTGGACCAAGCGCGCCCAGCAGGCGATCCTCCGCCGGCAGGCCTGCGGCGTCGAGCTCATCGAGGTAGCTGCCCATCTTTGCCAATGGAGAGATCTCGTCGTAGGCGTCACCGATCAGAAATTTGTGGCTCCCACCGATCCCAAGCAGGAACCGGCCACCACTGGCGGCCCGCAGCTTGTTCACGGTCTGGGCGACCTCGGCGGGGTCGTGGCGCCAGATGTTGACAACACCCGTGGCGATCGTCAGCCGCGTAGAGGCTTTTAGCGCCAGCTCGCATCGCTCGAAGATGTGGCCACCATCGAACCCGGGGATCCACAACGCTCGGTAGCCGAGTTCCTCTGCCGCGACAGCCAAGCTCGTCGCCTTTTCCGCTTCATAGAAGTACGGCGAGCGGCTCCACACGCCGACCTTGCCTAGTTGCTCACGCACCGGATTCAGGTTTGGTTGCTTGGTTCCGCGATCCGTCACACATGCACTTTTGATCGCCGCAGTCCCACGGCGGTCCTCTTGTGCGCGGTCCACCACACGGGCGTCTTTGGCTTCCGTAGGCTCACGATTGTCCTTCTGTCTGCCGTCCTTGGGCGTCGGGCGGGACTGCGGCCGAACGACAATCTCCACCTCGGTGATGTCGTCGTCTTCCTCGCGCCACAGGGCAAGGATGTGCGCCCCGTAAGTGTCCGCCACCCACTCGCGCCTGAATCGTGACGGGAGCGCGAGGCGCACGACGCCGCCGCGCGACTCCACAAAGGTCAGGGGTTCCAGCCAGGGGCCATACACCACCTCGCCGACGTCGGCTCGCAGGCGTTCGCGAATTCCTTCCCAGATTTCGATTGAACGCGATTCTCGATCATTGTCGGCCATCAATGATACTCCTAGTTGCCAACGGGCGGCGGAAACGTTGCCGGCTCGTAGTTGAGATCCACCCCGAATTCTGCGGGGAACCGGCGGAACAGCTCATCCATCGAGAAGCCGACGCCCTCTTTGGCGTTGATCACGTTATTCGGCTCGACAGGGCGATAGAGCGCCAGCCGACCGCCCATCACTCCGAAGAGTTGGCCGTTCACGCGTGCGCCTGCGTCGCTCAAGAGGTAGGCAACAATGGGTGCAACATGCTTCGGGTCGCGCCAGGTTCCGAGGGCTTTGTCACTGCGGAATGCGGCGGCCTGTTCCGTATCGGGAAGCCGTATATCGATGAGCCGCGTGGCCGCACCAGGCATGATGGCGTTCGAAGTGATCCCGTACTCGGAGAATTGGGTCGCGGTCCCCCACATCAGGCCGAGCACACCCGCTTTGGAGGCACCGTATAGACTGGTATCGAAGGCGCTAACAGCGCCATGGTCGGCTGCGATGGCGGCCGACGATGAGAAGTAGATAAGCCGCCCAGTGCCTTGCTTGCGCATCACCGGGATGGCGGCACGCACCGGGCAGAATTGCCCCCTGAGGTTTACCCGGACCACGGTATCCCACTCGTCTTCGGACAGTTCCCAAAGCGGCTTCGCCGGGGCCATGATCGCTGCGTTGCACACGAGTCCGTCGAGGCGGCCGAAGCTCTCGACTGCTGCCTGCACCACGCGCTCCCCGCCCGCGATCGTCGCAACGTCGTCGTAAACCGCGACCGCTTCGCCGCCGAGCTCGTGGATTTCAGCGACGACCTCATCGGCGGGGGCCTGCGAGGCTGTTCCGCCGCCTTCGCCATCGCCGCCGAGGTCGGACACCACGATCCGCGCGCCTTCCTCGGCAAACTTGAGTGCGAGCGAGCGGCCGATACCCCGTCCGGCCCCGGTGATCGCGATGCTTTTGCCCTCGAGTCGGTCAGTCATGGGGTTTGCATCCTCTGTTTCAACTTAAGCTATCGTAGTTGCAAAAGACATAATATACAAATAGCATAGAATGTGTCATAACTGATAAGCCATTAAGCTTGGGAGGTCCAATGGAATACGCAAAAATCATCGTCGATCGTCCGCTGGAGTACGTTCAACGCATAACGCTCAACTACCCTGAAAAGCGGAATGCGCTCACCAATGAAATGCGTCGGGAATTGTTTCATGCGCTGGAGACCGCAGATGTCGACGATACGGTTCGCGTCACTATCATTCGCGGTGCTGGCCCGGGATTCTCGACGGGCTACGACCTTTATGAAGGGGCAACCAATCTTAATACGCAGGGCCAGCCGTTTCACACGGCGGGTGGGCTCGGCAATTGGCCAAGGCACCTTGTTGAAAGCTGCATCCGAATGTGGGACCTGTGCAAACCGATTATTTGCCAGGTGCACGGCTTCTGCATCGCCGGTGCGGGCGAACTGGCCGCCGGCAGTGATCTCGTGTATGTCGCCGAAGACGCGATGATTGGTTATCCGATCGTTCGCAATGGGACCCCGCCAAACCTGCAAATTTTCCCCTGGCTTTTAGGTATGCGGCGCGCCTCGGAGATGATGCTGACTGGCGACTCCATTACTGGCGTGGAAGCTGTCGAGGGTGGGCTCGCCAACCGCGCTTTCCCGGCCGATGAGCTCGACGATGCCGTGCTGCGCATGGCGGAGCGGGTTGCCAAGGTGCCCATCGACGTGCAACAGATGAACAAACGCGCATTGCACAAGCAGATGGAAATCATGGGCATTCGAACCGGCATCCGCATGGGTGCGGAAATGAATTCGCTGGCCAGACACACTGATAGCTGCCAGGCGCAAATCGCGTCGCTCCGCGAGAATGTCAAAGCTAGCTTTACCGAGCGCGACGCGGCCTTCGGCGATTACACTGCGAAGAAGTAAGATCTCGGATCAAGGTTTCGGATTTTTTTGTCTTTCCAGGGCACGAACAGAAAGGGGAAAGCGGGAAAGCATGCCGCCGTCAACCTGAATGACTTGACCAGTAACATACGCAGCATCATCAGAGGCAAGAAATACGATGACGCGCGCGACATCCTCGGTAGACCCCAGATCAGGTGTCAACAAAAGGGGAGTGAATGCTTGGTACATCTTCTCAGTCGTCGGGTTCGTCGAAATGCACCCGGGAGCCACGGCGTTGCACCGAATCCCTCGTTTTCCATAGGCTGTCGCGATGTGTTTGGATAACTGGTTCACGCCCGCTTTTGACACCGCGTAGGCACCGCGAACCGGCTCCGCTACGAGACTGGATACAGTCGACGTGTTGACTATGGATCCTCCGCCAAGCTTCAACATTTCGGGTATGACATATTTCATGCACAGTAGATATCCGCGCAGATTAACGGCCATGGTTTGATCCCAAACTTCAAGCTCCAAGGATGCCGCGTCTGCTTGGCTATCGCGCCCGATAACATCCGGCCCTAATGCCGCAGCATTGTTGACCAAGACGTTGATGCCCCCGAATGCATCCAAGGCTTGCGTAACCATTTGACTGACGTCCGCCTCGTTAGCAATGTCTGCTCTAACAGGCAGTGCCTCCCCTCCGGTCTGCATGATCTCAGAGGCCACTTGTTGGGCACCTTCAAAATTCACATCAGCTAATACAACTCTGGAGCCTTCTGCTGCCATCAGTCGTGCTGTAGTGGCGCCAATTCCCGTAGCCGAGCCTACGATGATGCTAGTTTTTTCCTTGAGTTTGCCCATGACTACTTAATCGTCATGCTCTCCTCCAAGCATGCGGTGATCACGTCATCCGGAAGCGGGAATCCGGCGGCAGCCGGGTCCTCTTTGACTGCCGCCTTCAAGCCGTCGAGCCGGTCCCTTTCAATCTCAATGGCGAGTCTGGCCGGGATGCCGCACTTTTCCTGCAACGAGATGAACTCGGAAATCACCCTATCCAAAATCTGTTGATCGTCGTCGTTGGAGTCGATAGGGATGTCCAGGCCCTGAGCGAATTCCTTTATCCTAGGTCGATAATGGGATGGCAAGTTCTTCATGACGATCGGCAAGTACACCGCATTGGCCAGCCCATGGGAAACTCCGAACAAGGGGCCAATCGCGTCGGCGAAATTGTGTATGGGGTTGCAGCCGAGCGCGGACACAGACGCCATAACCGACATGGCGCTGGCGGTCTGCAGCTCCGCTCGGGCGTCGATATCGTTGCCGTTTTCTACCGCAACGGGCAGGTTTTGGTAAACCAGGCGGGCAGAGCGGAGGGCAAATGCGTCTGCCATGCTGTTGGCTCTGGTGGAAAAGAATGACTCGATGCTGTGGCTCAAGGAATCGAACGCCGGTTCGGCGGTGAGTTTGGGTGGCAGCGTAACAGTCAGCTCGGGATCCAGGAAGGCGAAGTCCGAGCCCATATAGGCATGAAAAAATATGAGTTTCTTCTTGGACTTCGCATCAAACAGAGCCGAACTCGCAGAAACGTCGGCGCCAGTGCCGGCCGTGGTGGGGAGGGAGATGTGTGGGATTCCAAGCGGCTGAGCATTGGGCCGCTTGTAAAAGGTGATGTGGCCCGTCATCAGGTCAGTGATGTCGTCCACCTTCATTCCCAGCAAGACCTTGACGCACTTGGCTGTGTCGAGAACACTCCCGCCTCCAACAGCCAGTAGACCGTCCGCACCGACCTCGCGGTACCATTGAGCGCATTCACTGATGTCTCTGGTGTCATTGTCCTGGCGAACGTTGTCAAACGTGCCAGCTATCTGCACGTCCTGGCCTTCGAAAGCCTCGCGCACCTTTTCGACAACACCTGCTTCGATCAACCCTTTGTCGGTTATGAGTGCCACACGTTGACAGCCCTGGTCTGCGAAAGTTTGCGGCACTAACGAGCGACACCCAGGTCCCAATTTGATCACGGTTAAAAAGCCCCAGCCTAACTTTTTGGGTTTGGTCACTTGTCAATCTCCTCCGGTTTCATTCCAATTCACCGGTCTGGCAATTTGCTTAGCGGAAATAGTATTCTCTGTATGACATAAAGTACAGAAAGCATATTTTATGTCATTTGAGCTGATAGTCTACCGATACGTACTGAACGTTTGGGCGTTTTTGGATTAGGGAGATAGGGTAATGGACCTAGATTTCCCAGCAGAAGCCGGGGAGTTTCGCGTCGAAGTGCGCCAGTTTCTCAAGCAGAAGCTTCCCCCATGAGTAGTTTGAGGGAATTCACCGAAGAGATTCGTGATTTCCTTAGTGACAAACTGACGCCTGAACTTCGCCACTTTGGTGAGGCGTTTACCGGATACGATTGCCCGCGCGTGATCGCGGAGGAGTGGACAGGTATCCTCGACGATCAGGGTTGGTCGGTCCCAGGATGGCCGGTCGAACACGGTGGGACCGGCTGGAGTACCGAGCAGTTAGTGATCTTCAAGCGGGAACTAGCGCTGGCACATGCCCCGCGAATGGCGGTGCAGGGTGTGGACATGGTCGGGCCGGTTGTTATTGAGTTCGGTACCGATGAACAGAAAGGAGCTGTTCTGCCACGTATCCGTCGCGGGAACGACTGGTGGGCACAGGGGTACTCCGAGCCAGGCGCTGGATCTGATCTGGCGTCATTGAAGTGCCGGGCGGTGCGAGTTGGCGAAGACTACGTTGTCAACGGCACGAAAATCTGGACCACTTACGCACATGAGTGCAATAAGATCTTCTGCTTGGTGCGCACCAGCAATGAGGGCAAGCCTCAGGCGGGTATCTCGTTTTTCATGTTCGACCTGGATTTGCCGGGCATTGAAGTTCGTCCAATTCTCACATTTGGTGGAGAGCATGATTTTAACCAGGTGTTTTTCACGGACGTCAGAGTGCCAGGGTCTGCTCTGCTCGGTAGAGAAAACGAGGGTTGGACTGTGGCCAAATTCTTGCTCGTGGGTGAGCGGGCATACAGCTACGCGGTCTATGTGCACGACTACCTGGAGAGAATCCGAGATTTCGTGAATCAGCATGCATCAAGTCCCCAGTCGCCAATACAGGCCCCTGCGCTTCGAGCGAAGCTGGCCAGCATTGAAGTCGAACTTGCAAGCCTCGATGCCATGGAACAGAAAACCTTGGAGCTGATGAAGCGGGACAAGGGAGCGGCGTCGGCATTGGCTTCAGTGAGCAAGATTCATGGCAGTGTGTTACGACAGCGTGCGTCTGAACTCGCGGTGGAAATGATGGGGGTCTACGCTGTACCACAGCAACCGCGACTAATGGAACAGGGTTCGTTGCATAAGCTCATCGGTGAGCCGACTGCCAATACTGCAATTGCTGTCTCTCAATACTTCTCAGATCGTGCCATGACGATCGCATCAGGGACTACGGAGGTTCAGAAAAACATCATCGCGTCTCGAGTTCTGGGTCTTTGAGGAATGAGCACGGAGTGCGCATGCTGATTACCTCTGCTGTTGTCTCAGGGTATAACCCCCTTGCTACGCAGATCCTCGAGGTCTTCAGCCGAATACCCACATTCGCCTAAGATCTCCTCGGTGTGCTCGCCTAACAAAGGTGGCATGTACCGCCTGGGATCCTGCGGCGTTGCGTCGAATCTAGCTACGGGACCTGCCTGCCTGTACCTGCCCGCGGTCGGATGCTCGAATTCCAGTACGCAGTTGTTGTGTACGATCTGAGGATCTTTCAATACTTCTTCCAGTTCCAGAACGCGGGTTGCAGGAACGTCATTGTCGATCATTCTCTGCAGCAGTTCCTCGGTCGTCATCGAGTGGATCGCTTCTTCGACCAATGCGCCGAGTGCCGCTCGATTGTCCATATCCGCGCGTGCTTCTGTGGTTCCGAAGCGGGGGTCATCAATCCACTCAGGATGACCTAGGGCTCTAAAGAACCCCTCATGTTCAATCTGGGTCGCCAAGAGGTAAATGATTTGTCCGTCCTTGGTATGCCAAAGGCGGTATGAATCTGTTGTTGTCGTCCCTGGTGATACATCGCCGCCAATGAAGGTTTGACGCAACATGCCATCGGGCCAGAAGAAGGCGAGGGATGCATCAATCATCGGCACCTCGATATGCTGGCCGCCTGCGCCTCGATCGCGAGCAAACAACGCCGCGGTGATCGCCTGTGCCGCAAAGAGAGCCGACCCCTTGTCTGCGACAAGGTGCCGTACCAGATCGGGCATCGGAAAATCCGGATTCTTCTGGACAGCCGGCATTCCCGTGAGGCCCTGGATGACGGCGTCATAAACCCGTCGTTGCGCATAGGGCCCGGTGGGCCCGTATCCGGAGAGTGAGCAGTAGATCAGGTCAGGCTTGACCTTGCGCAGGTCTGCCTCTCCCAGGCTGTTCCGCTCCGCCACACCCGGCCGCCAATTCTGAACAAACACATCGGCATCTGCCACCAGCTTTTGGACGATCTTGAGCCCTTCCGGCTGAGTGATGTCAACGGCCACCCCTCGCTTGTTGCGGTTATAGTTCGCAAACACCGCTGTCAGACCGCCGCGCTCGAAACTAGGCCGCCGCGTCGATTCGCCGATTCCGGGTGGTTCGATTTTCACTACGTCGGCGCCCTGGTCGGCAAGAATCATGGTGGCGAATGGCCCGAACGCCACCTGTGATACGTCGACGATTCTTATGCCGTCAAGGGGACCAGGCATAGGCTAGTCACTCCTAAGGTGCCCATTTTGGCTTCCTTCGTTCGGGCTGTACAAACTCAGTCTTTCGATTTTTTTTCGTAGTCACCAAAAGCCGCATCGCGTTTGGCGAGTGCGCCGCCAAAATCCGCGCGCACCGCCTCCTGCATGGCCACGCAAGTCTCGGTAAACCGAGCCAAAGTATGAAGTTCCGTACCCTTGCGAAGGCCAGATCGAATACCCATCTCCTCCATCTGCGCGTGTACTGCGCGTTTGTTGAATTGCTGGACGTCAGATGGGACCTTCGCCACCCGTTCGGCCAATTTCAAAACCGCGTCTTCAAGATCGTCCGCAGGATAGGCACGGTTGGCAAACTGGGTTTGGGCTGCTTCCGCACCTGATATCGAGTCGCCCGTCAGCATCATCTCCATGGCGTCTCGCATCCCCATCAGCCATGGGTAAAACTGGACGTTTGGTGGGGTCCCGTTGCGGACTATGGGATAGCCAATGGTCGCATCATCGGCGACATACACAAGATCACAGGCCAAGGCCAGTTCGGTAGCGCCCGCGATGCAGTAGCCGTGTACCTGGGCGATGATGGGTTTAGCCATGTCCCACATCTTAAAACCGCCTTCAACAAGATGCCTCGCCCAGTTCCCCAGGCCCCCCGCAGTGTAAAACGGCTGGTTCTGTTCATTGGCACCTTGTACGCCAGCTTTGAGGTTGTAGCCTGACGAGAAGCACTTGCCGGCACCACGAATGACGGTCACCCGAATAGAGTCGTCGAGATCTGCGGCTTCCAGAGCATGAAATATCTCCGTGCGCATTTCATTCGTTATTGGATTGCGTTTTTCCGGATTGTTGAGCGTAATGCGTTGGACGCGCTCTCTGGGGCGGTCAACGATGATTTCTGAGTATTCCATGGGGTCTCCTCGAGAATGCAGTTTGACACAAGACATTCTAGTTGTACCATGTCCTTTTCTGCAACAGCGAGTCTTGTCCAATATCGGCCTACGACTTCATTGGGCGGACGCTTAGGCTAATGCCCGTAGGGTGACGAAACGCCTTTGAATTCCGCTCGGGTGAGAGCACGTTGAGGAGACCGCCAATGGCTTTAGCAAGAAAAGAGCCGCCTAGCCGAGGTTACGCAAACTATGCGCTGTTTGTGTTGGTTCTCGTCTACGCTTTCAATTTTATTGACCGAAACATCATCTCCATTCTGGCGGAAGACATTCGGCTCGATCTGGGCATTAACGATGCCCAGCTAGGTTTCATGTACGGCACGGTCTTTGCGATATTCTTTGCTTTGTTCGGCATACCTCTGGGAAGATTCGCTGACGTCTGGGTTCGGCGCAGCCTGATCGCCGTGGGTCTGGCTGTGTGGAGTGGATTTACCGCACTCTCTGGATTTGCCCGTTCGTTTACTGAGTTGACGGTTTACCGCATGGGAGTGGGCATTGGCGAAGCCAGTGCTTCACCGGCCGCCTATTCCATGTTATCGGACTACTACCCGCCGAGGCTGCGCGCTACTGTCATCGCCATCGCTCAATCAGGTGTTTACATCGGCAGTGGTGTCGGTCTATTCCTGGGCGGATTCCTGTTGGACGCCTGGGAAGCTGCATACCCAGTGACTGAGCAGGCGCCATTGGGGCTGAAAGGCTGGCAGGTGGCCTTTATGGCGGTCGGCATTCCTGGTCTGCTGTTGGCGATTTGGGTACGGACGCTGCGCGAACCCGTGCGAGGCTCGAGCGAAGGTCTTGAGGTTCCCGAACATCCGGCACCTTTTTCCGTACTGGGTGCCGAAATGAGAGCCATGACACCGGGGATCAACCTAGTTGATCTAAAGCGTGACGGCGGGTCAGTGGTGGCCAACACGCTCTATGCGCTTTTGATTGCCGCCTTGGCTTGGGCGTTGACTTCGCTGACTGGAAACCCGGCGCAGTGGGTGGCGCTCGGTGTCGGCGCGTATATCGTGGTTACCTGGGTCCAATCGCTGGCTGTTCGGGATCCGGCCACCTATAACATGACTTTAAAGTCCAAAGCCTTCGTGTACTTGCTGATCGCAGTGCCGGTCAAAGGTGTCGTGATCTATGCCATGGGCTTTTGGGTCGCTCCCCTCTTGTTGCGGATCGAGGGCACCAATCCCACCGATGTCGGGCTCTACATCGGCTTGAGTACGGCGATTGGCGGCTTTGCCGGTGTCATCCTGGGTGGGTTTGCAGGGGATTTCCTCAAGCGCAGACACCCGTGCGGCCGGTTGATTATGGTTTATCTGGCTATTGTTGGCGGGGTGCCCTTTGGTCTGCTGACAATCTATTCGGAGGACTTACTCAGCGCCGCCGGGTTTAACTTTCTCTTTCTAGTTTGCACCGTCGCCAGCACATCGGTGCCTGCTGCAACGGCAACAGACTTGGTTATGCCGCGCATGCGCGGCATTGCAGTGTCCCTTCTTATTCTCGTCGGTGTGTTTGTGGGGCTGGCCCTAGGCCCGTTTGTCGTTGGTTACTTGTCGGATTTGTATTTGTCGCAGGGGTATGACGCCCGGTCATCCCTGCAGATGGGGCTGGCTAGCTCATTCCTGATTTTTCTGGTCACCCTTGTGTTTCTCACGATGGCTTGGCGTCGGTTGCCGGAGGAAGAAGCGACAAGGCTCGATAGAGCCCGTGCGTTAGGTGAACCGGTTCAACAGTAGGGCGTTGGCCTCAGTGTTGACACAAGATAAAAATAGTGTAACTTGGCGTCAATATACAAATGTTGCCGTTTGTAGCAATGACCATTAGGGCTGAACATCCAGTTACGCAAAGGAGAGAGAAAGTGCATCAACTTAACCAACCATTTTGTGTGCGCTATATGAGTTTCGCTCGATCAACGTCCGTCGCACTCGCGGTCGCGCTGCTTGCGACCTCGGTTCTGGTGCCTACCAAGGTGGTTCACGCAGAGAGTGTCCAGGGGATCGAGGAAATTGTGGTCACGGCGCGAAAAAGGCAAGAGTCCCTGCAGGAAGTGCCTGTAGTGGTGAATGTGCTCACCGAGGATGCGATCAACTCGCAGCGCATCGAGTCGATTAGAGATATTGGCACCATCGTGCCGGGCATGGTTGCCAGTAAGACCATCTCGGGCACTTCCGGGATGATTTACATCCGAGGCATCGGCACAGGCTCAGGAAACCCCGCGTTCGATCAGGCGGTGGCCATCAACGTGGATGGCATGGGGATCAACAGTGCCCAAATGATGAATGCTGGCATGTTTGACCTCAAGCAGATCGAAGTGCTGAAAGGGCCGCAGGCGCTGTTTTATGGCAAGAATAGCCCCGGTGGCGTGGTTGCAATTCATACCAATGATCCGGGAGATGAGTTTGAGTTGGAACTCACCGGAATGTACGAGGACCAAGGGCAAGAGACGACGGTGCGCGGCATTATCTCTGGCCCCATAACGGACACTCTGGGTGCGCGCATCGCATTTAACCGGTCTGACGCGAACGACAGTTGGATCGATGTCATTAACTTTGATCGGTTTGAGACAGGACCCTTGGGCCCCGTACAGACGGCTTTCGAATCTGGAGACATTGAGCTCGAAACCACCTTCGTGTTGGCAACTTTGCTGTGGGAACCGACGGAGAACTTTTCTGCGAAGCTTAAAGTAGCCCATCTGCAGGATGACGAGACCGGCCCAGGGTATGGCGCGATTCAAAAGGTCTGGTGCCCAAGTGGTGAACCCCAGGGTGCCGTCTACCCGGTCCCCGGCGTCCCTTGCAAGGCTGATGACGTAGCTATTGGCTCGGGAGTCAATCCAGCATTCACCGGAGTGCTCAAGGATGGCGAGTTCCTAGGTGAAACCGAGGGATATTTCGACAACGAAAACAACTTCGCTGCGCTGGAGATGAACTATCACCTAGACAATGGCCTCACGTTGACGTCAGTAACGGGCTTTTTTGAGAATGAGGAAACGCGCTTTACGGATTCCAACTTTCAAGTTGCCTCCGGGTTGCCTGCGGCCTTTTTGACGAACTTGGATCAATGGAGCCAGGAGCTTCGCCTGGTATCGGAATTCGATGGAAATGTGAATTTTACGTTGGGTGCCTACTACGAGGACAAAGAAATCGGCCGGGATAGCGATGTTGCACTCGGGGTTTCGAGTCTGATACCGGTCATTGGTGTTGCTTTTCCGCTTTTTGTTGGTCGACAGATCAGTGAGCAAGACGGTACCGCATGGTCAGTGTTCGGCCAGCTAAACTGGGACTTGAGCGAAGACTGGACGCTGGCGATTGGTGGACGCTATTCGGATGAAGAAAAAAAAGCCGCCGCACAAATCCAAATCAAAGATCCCCATGTCTATGCTGCAGCCGGATTGCCTGGCCTTCCTGTGCCAACCGATGTTCCCCACCTCAACCCGAAAACGGACTGGAGCAATTTTTCGCCGGAGGTGACGTTAAGCTACCAATACAATGACGATGTCATGTTCTTTGGCAGCTACAGGGAAGGGTTCAAGTCCGGTGGTTACGACCTTAGCTATGGCATCGCCCCCCGGCTGCTGGCCGTGATTGTGCCCGGCGGGTCTTTAGACAATACGTAACTACTCGCACCCCCGCGCCTTTGGCTGACGCCTGAGTGGGGGGGCATGGC
>VYDB01000052.1 GCA_009843635.1 Gammaproteobacteria bacterium | reverse complement strand
AACCAACCGGAAACCTCAGCCAACCGCCGTCAGGACTTTTGAATAGCCCTGCCCGCTGTTCCAACAAGCCTACTTGGTCAACGACCTCGAACAGGCCTGCCACAACTGGTCAAAACTGTTCGGCGCCGGCCCCTTCGTGCTGGTGCCCCACCACGTCACCGACCGCTTCACCTACCGGGGCACCGACCAAGAGGCCGACGTGTCCTACGCCTTCGGCTACTTGGGCGACATGATGATCCAGTTCATCCAGCAGCATGACGACACGCCCTCCATTTACCGGGACATGTACGCGCCCGGCGAGGAAGGCTTCCACCACATCGGTGTTTTGGTCAACGACTTCGATGCCGAGATGAAGCGGCTCAACGACATGGGCTTCGAGACCGCCTGCGACCTCTGGGCCGACAACGTCAACGCCGCCTACCTGGACACCCGCAGCGCCAACGGCTGCTTCACCGAAATCCACGGCGACCCGCCGCACATACTAGCCACATTCGCCGGCTGGAAACGGGCCCACGAGCTGTACCGACCGGGCGACAGCCCGATCATGCCGCGGCCGGAGATTGGGTAGAACCCTCTTCAAGGCTGTTCCTTTCACCAACCAACGAGGATGCTTGGGATGCCGGACCTGAATCCGAAGCTCTTCAACGTGCTGATTGACGCCTATCGCCCCTGCTGGCAAATGACAACCTGCAAGCAGGCTGTCTGGAGCCCTGAGCGCGGCTACATTCCACGCGGTTTTCTTGGCGCCACAAAAAACCTCTCGGACGTCAAGGTCGTAATGGTGTTTTCGGAGCCTGGCCATCCCCACTCGGGCGAGGAGTACGATCCGAATCAATCCCCTGAGCGACTGCTCAAAAGCGGACTTCAACACGTTCACCGCAGCTTCAGATGCGGCAGGGATCCGTTTCATCGCAACGTTCGCTGGTTTCTGTCCCAATTATTTCCTAACTTGGATTTCGATGAACAACTCGAACATGCGTGGCTTACGGAAGGCAGACTTTGCTCGATCAAGGAAGAGACTGGCACTACAAAAGATCCTCGATGCGCCAAGCACTATCTCTCACAGCAACTCAAGATGCTGCCTAAAGCGACGGTAGTTGGATTCGGCGGCAAAGCCCAATACTACTTGCGGCAAGCTGGCGTCGAACACGAAAAGGCTTATGCGCTATCGCCACCCGGTGCGAATCACAAACCCGCTCGTCCGAGTTGGGAACGCGCCATCGCGAAAGTCCGGGCACTCATCTAATCGGGTTTCGGCAGATTTCACGCGCTTCAGGACGCCGAAGTCTGCTCGAAAGCCTCTAGACAACCACCTGATCATACCGAGTTCGGGTTGTCGCCATTCCACCGCGCTTCCGGCAAACCTACGCGGCGATGACCTGCAGCCCCTCGGCCCGAACCGCACGGGCAAGTGACCGGTCCAACGTCGCAACTGGGACGGAAATTCGCACAGCGAGGTCAAGGTATGCCGCGTCGTAGGCAGTGAGTTGGTGCTTTCGAGCGAGGGTCAATAGCGCACTTTCATCTTGGTCGGGGCGGATTCGGATCGGGAGCAGGAGAAGTTCACGGAGAAAAGCATCGGAGTCCTCAGGCTCGATGCGGCCCCGACGTTCGTTCACCACCAGAATGTTGCGAACCTCCAAGGACCACACCGATGGGACCATCGCCTCTTCGCCGAGCAGCCTTCGCATGGCGGCATCCGCCGCCGCAGCCTGCTCATCAGGAAAGCACCAGCAGGCCGTGACTGATGCATCGAGCACAAAGGACATCAGGGTCTTCGCCCTTCATTTCGAGTGGCTATCAGTTCCTCGACCGAAATGGAAGGTCGCCTTGCGCGAGCGGCCTTCAAGCGTTCGATGACAGAGCGGCGATCATCGACACTTTCCTCGACTCCAACAATTCGAGCGATAGGCAAGCCCCGGCGAGTAATGGTGAATCTCTCCCCCCGCTCAACTTGGCGGAGCAACTCGGGAAGGCGGGTTTTCGCTTCGTATGAACCGATGGTCTGCATGGCTCTGTCCTCTCAGGGCAACCAATCAGACCAGTCTATTTTGTCGGCTAGTCTAATTCAACTCACCCGCCATGCCCGGCTGGAGTCCTTCATGAAACGCAGCATCATCAGCATCCGCGCCCGGTCCACGCCGCTGGACGGCTCCGAGAGGATGCTCTCATACCACAAGTACTCTGTTCTCGGCGTTTCGCCCACGGCAAGTACCTCTCCGCGCACCTCGTAGTCGTGCTCCACGAAGCACGGCCCGGCGAGGTGCTCGATTTCGATGGCGCCGTAGAGGCCGACACCCAAGTCAGGCCAGCCCTGCAGCATGGTGGTGTGATAGGCCGTGAGTGCATGGGTCAGCATGCTCGGCGGCAGCACCCGCTCGCCGTACCGATCCGGCTCGACGTACTGCTCAAGAGGCTCCACGATGACATCGAGACGGCGCGCAAGGGCCGCCTCATCGATGCGAACCGGAATGCCCTCCATCGCCCTGCCGACACCAAAATCCTTGAATATGCGCAGATCCCTCGGCAGCGGCACATTTGCGGCCCGCTCCGACAACGGCGTGGGCGCTTGTGTCCGACCGGTCCAAGCGGTGCCTTCGGCGACTAGACGCCCATCATCGGTGTCCATCCAAACCGGCGCCTGCACCCCAAGGTCAGGGGAATTCGGCCGCTTCGCAAAGCACTGCACCGCCTCCCGATCCGTCGTCGCATATTTGAAGTAGAGCGAGAGGCCCCCACTGGACCACCACTCCGGACCGAACAACGAGACGAGAAGCGGCGGAAACTGCTCCATGTGCAGCGACCCGGCCACCGTGCCCCCGCGCAGCCCGAGCTTCTGGGCCACCGCATCGTTATGTATCGAATTGGGCAGGGACTGCTCAATGTTGCGGGGGCTGCGAACTGGACCCGCAACGGCTCCGTCGGCGGCTGGCAGCACCTCAAAGGGCTGCTGACTGATGTCGTTCGCTTGCGCCATGAGCGCGCTCCTTGTTTTGTTTTTCAAATGTGTCGGATACTAGGACGGCTGTTCGGCCTGCGCCAGTTTGGGGTTCTACCGGATCTCTCAACTCCCATCGAGTTCTCCACTGAGTCAACCTTGGTCGGTTTCATCGGGTGCGGAGGCGTCAGCAAGCATCTCGGAAGGCTTGTCGATCATCTTGGGGGCAGTCGGCTGCCAGTTCTTCAGCCGTTGCCCAACCTGAGCGTAAAAGCGAAGCGCCGACTTCTCTAGATCTTCAACAAACGTCTTGGGACCCGCAAAGCGTTTCCCCGCATCGCAAACCAAGCGTATCTCAAAGGCCTTAGGGGCGAGGTTTGGTTTTGAAGCCTGCAGAACATCGGGCTCCATCCGAACGGCTGCAAGCGGGTGCTGCGTGGCGATCACGCGACCTGGGAAGATTGCCTTTACGTGCAGATCAGTGGGTTCACTACCGGCGAGTTGCCGCAACACCCAGTTCGTCCTGGCACGGGCAGACTTGCGATCTTGTGGGGCGGACAACGTCATGTGCACATGAATTGTGCGGGTTCTTAAGTCCGCTTCTACCTTGATGGGCGATGCTGCATCAGGGATATTGAACTCCACGGATAGCACGGAAAACTCGCAAAGGCGTTTGGCCTCATCATCGATTCTGAGCCGCGGATCGGACCGGTGGGCACTCGGCAACCGGATCACGACGTTGGAGTTAACACCCTCCATGAGCTTTAGAGCCAAGTCGCGGCACTCCTGGTGCCAGTTGGCAACAGTGTCGGTAACGGTCCCCATACTTGTTGAGAGCGAAGCGCCCGAAACGACTGCCGTCACGATGTGCCTCCAGTTGCCATCCATCTGGTCAAAGCGCCTTACGCCAGAGCTCGGATGGTCGAGGAACCTAACCAATTCGTCGAGCAGGAAACGCTGTTCGTTGTCCTCCACGCCTTTTGCCGCTAGCAGGACTTTTCCATGCGTCAATATGCTAGTCCAAGACCAATGGTAGAGGCCAACGCCTTTGGGGAGGCGCCCGACTCGCACAGGGTGATGGTCCGGCACGGCAGCGAAGTCGTTGGAGATCGTTACGAGGGCGTCGATACCATTGGTCCTTGCAAGCTTAAGATAAGCTTCCATCTGCTCCGAATCGAGCCGGGATCCTCCAACCTTTGCCTCAACGAGGGCGCTCCAAACACGACGTCCGGTCTCGACAACAATAAGGCCGTCGGGACGACCAGACACGCCTTCAGGCTCCCTGCTGAGAACGACCTCAGTGAACGTGCGAATGCGCAAGCGTTGCCCAAATCGTTGGCCCAATGTTGAAAGTAGAGTTCTGGCAAGGTCATCTACACTGCTCACGCAAGCAAGCAACACCGACAAGGCACGTCCTTCCTTGGATTTTTCGGCCAACACCGGAAAGAGTCTTGCGGGCTCCCCTCGCTGGAGCATGTGCGGAAGTTCGTCAACCATAGGACCATTCCCTCCCAAACTCGGTAAAGTCAATTCAACGCAATCGCAGCCGCGGAGAACGTGTAGTTGAGAACAACGTGTTCATTCTCTCGGACGACAGCCCGCATGGCTCGCCAAACCGGTGCAGATTCAAGCGAAGCGCTGGGCTGCCCTGGCCCTCGCCTTTGCCGCCTCCGCTTCCCGGTTGCGTTTTGGCGCCGCCGTCACCAGATCAGATAGCAGGCGCTCCGCCGCGAACGTCACCTCGTCCACGGCCCGCTCAAAGACTGCTGCGTTGGCCCGCGAAGGCTTGTTGAAGCCGCTGAGCTTGCGCACGAACTGCAACGCGGAGGCGCGGACCTCCTCGTCAGTGGCGGGCGGCTCGAAGTTGTAGAGCGTCTTGATGTTTCGACACATGATCGAATGGGCTCCCTCAGCGAAATCGATTAAGTGACCGTGAACTCGATGCTTCCCAAGACGCCGTAGTCTGCGCGGTAGCTGCCGGGCTCCGCCGGATGGATGCCGCCGATGGCGCCGGTGATGAGCAGCATGCCTTCGGCAATCGGCAATCCGCGCAAACGGGCTTCGCGGAGAATCCATTCGACGGCTGGACCGGGTCCGCCCAAGGCCTCGGTGGCTGGCGCGGCGCTGACGGTCTGGCCATCCCGGATGAGCCGCGCTTCGATTTCCGCATAGGACGCCAGCATCGGTAACTGGGTACCCACGATGTAGCGGTCGGCGGCGATGCTGCAGGCAAGCAGGTTGACGCCGTTGACGTCCTCCGAATCGGCAAACGCCATGCGCGGCACTTCAATGACCGGCCCTGCCGACTGGGGCACACCCCGCTCGTCGATCACGACGCCGATTTCGCATTCCAGCATGACGCCCGGCGCGCTGGCGAACGAGACGCCCGGGGCCATGCGGCCCTGCTTGTAGAGGCTGCCAATCAGAGGATGGCTGACGCCGAACTGCGCTTGGGCTGCCGCAGCGGTCAGGCCCGCTTTGAGGCCGGCCACCGAACCGCCCGACACGGCTGCGACGACCGTTTTCTGAAGCGCATAGGCCTCTTCGATCCCCAAGTTCGCTGGCATCTTTGGGAGCGTTCCACCATTGCGGATGGCCACTGCCATGGCACCGGCCAGCCCCTCCGCATTGCTCCATGAACTAGCCATTTAAGTGCCTGCTCATGTCACCCGCGTTCTCGATGATGATCTCCCGCTCATCGATGTGCCAACCTTGCAGGGTGCGCGCGAACTTATCGACGTAGCGCCCTCCCGCCACTATTTCATTGCGGCCAGCCAAAGTTTGGTAAACAGTGAAAACGCTGCGCACCGTCGCTTGCTTGACCGCATTGTCGAACTCGAATATCAGGTTGGTGGTGACGTGCCGGGTGCGCGGGGTGCATTGGCCGCGCTCGTACGGGACGAGGCTCTCATCCGCGTCGTAGAACTTCACCACGGTGGAATAGAGCCCGAAGACCTCTTCGGCACCCTTCACGGGCTCCCCGACGGCGGGCTTGATGGCGCCTCGGGCGAACAGGGCGGAAAGGCCTTCAAGATTGCCGGAATCAAGCAGTTCGGCGTAGCGGAATATGATCTCCTCGATCACGAAGCGGGCTTGGGCAAGCTGTACGGTGCGGTCCATGGCGTATCTGATCTGCTCCTTTGTGGATGGATGATGGATTCAGGCCGCTGGCTCGAATTGGGGCACCGCGATGCCCTGCGCACGCATCTCGAAGGTGACTCGAACCGGCTGGCCGATGGCGACGTCGGCCGGATCGCAGCCGACGATGTTGCTCATCAGGGTCGGCCCCTCCTCCAGCTCGACCAGCGCCACCACGTAGGGTGCATCGGGTTCGAAGGCGGCGCTGACGGCGCGGCGAATGATGGTGAAGGTCTTCACCCTGCCCCGACCGCTGACCTCCGCCCACTCGAGCGTCCGACTGCCGCAGGCGGCGCACAGCAAGCGCGGATAGAACTGTAGATGGCCGCAATCGCCGCAACGCTGCAGCAGCAGGCGTCCTTGGGCGCAGGCATCCCAGAAGGGCTGGGTGCTGGGATTGATCGGCGGCAGGGGCTTGGCGTCAACGCTCACCGGTCTCGCCCCAAAATCGCGGTGCAATGGCTCGACAGGATGCCGCCCTGGGCGTGGATCAAGGCCGTTTCCGCATTCGCCACTTGGCGTTCGCCTGCCTCGCCGCGCAACTGGCGCACCGCTTCGGTGAGCGCGAACATCGCGCCCGGGTTACCCGGATGGGAATGCGACAGCAAGCCGCCGTGAGTGTTCATCGGCAGGCTGCCCCCCAGCCTAGTGTGCCCCTCGGCGACGAAAGCGCCCGCCTCCCCTCGCCCGCAGAAGCCCAAGTCTTCCAGCTCGATCAGCACCACCGGTGTAAAGCAATCATAAAGTTCAACAAAATCAATATCTTGTGGGTTTATCCCAGCCATGGCGTAGGCCCGCTCCCCGGCCTGACGAGCATGGGAGGAGGTCAGGTCCCCGGCTTGGCTGATGTGTTCGTGGCCATGCCCCTCCCCGGCACCAAGCAAATAGACCGGCTGGTGCGGATGGTCGCCCGCCGCCTCAGCGCGGGCCAGCACCACTGCGGCACCGCCGTCGGAGACCAAGGAGCAATCGAGCAGGCGCAACGGATCGGCAATCATGCGGCTGGCCAGCACGTCCTCCACGGTCAACGGCGTGCGCATCTGGGCGCCCGGGTGCAGCGCTGCATGGGCCCGGGCGGTGACCGCCACGGCGGCCATCTGCTCCGCCGTGACGCCGTACTTGTGCATGTAGGCGTTGGCGATCAGGGCGTAGTAGCCAGGCACCGTCGCGCCGTAGGGCGTCTCAAATTGGGGATGGCCCGAGGAGGATTGCATCACCATGGCTTGCTCCCGCGAAAGCCCAGTGCGCAAGCTGTCCGCCATGCTGATCAGCACACGGTCGCAAACCCCGTGCATGATCGCCAAAGCGGCTTGGTAGAGCACGGCGAAAGTGGTGCCACCGCCAGCGCCGGCGCTGACGCAGTAGCTGGGGAAGATCTGCAGATGCTCCGCCATCGCCTCGGCGTGATACATGTGCGGCTCGGCCATGCTATTGCAGGTGACCAACCCATCGATGTCGTTCTTGGTGAGACCCGCATCGTCGAGCGCCCGTTGTGCGGCGTCGATGCACAGGCCCGTGGCGCTCAACTCCGGCACCTTGCCCACTTGGGTGTCGCCAACGCCGACGATGGCGACTTGGCCGCGCAGTGAAGGACCCTCAGCCATGCAGGCGAACCAAGGCGCGCCCCGGCGTGATGACGTCGCCCGCTTCGTTGCGGACGAAGAGGGTTAAGGACGCCTCGCCCTTGGCGGCATCCACCGTTTCCACGGTCCCGCCCGCGGTCAGGGTTTCGCCGATGTAAGCCGCACCGCGATTGGAGTACTCCAAGTTCACCAGGGCGCCGCCGTCTCCCAACCAAGCCTCCACGCACTGCCCGAGCCAATCGCCCATCAAGGGGCCGGCGATCACCAAGCCCGGATAGCCTTCCGCCTCGGTGGCGTAAGGCAGGTCGTAGTGGATGCGGTGGGCGTTCCAGAGCGCTGCGTTGTAGAAGAAAAGCTGCACGTTGTCCGGCTTGTGGGTCTGCGCAGGCAGTTCATGGCCCGGTCTCAGCGCCGCGATCCGCAGTGCACTCATCGCAGGATCCTCGTGGTCTTTTCAGTGATCACCGGGCTGCCGTCCTGACGGCGCACTTCGAGCACCACTTCGTAGAAGATCAGGGGCCCGGAGCGGCCCTCCTTTTCATAGATGTCGGTCAGGGTGCGCTCGCCAACCAGCACATCGCCCGGGCGGATGCGGTCGTGGTAGGTGATGTTCAGACCACCGGCCATGGCCTTCTCCAAGGGGAACTTGGGCAACAGCGCGTCGATGGAGACACCATCCGGGGTCAGTTCGTCGAGTTCCACCACGTCCCAAAAAAGCGCCACGTGGTAGAGGGGCGGCGCTTCGTCGCCATCCAGGTACTTGCGCTGCCGCTGGTTGGTGGCGATGGCGTACTTGCGAATGTCGCGGCGGGTGACCACCTCGATCCTTGGCGGTGCGGCCTTGCCGATGTTGGCCTTGAGTTCCGGGGTGAGCACGCCCATGGGTTCAGACGTTGCGGCCCCGCGCCTGCCAGTACGGGTCGCGCAGGTCACGCTTGAGTATCTTGCCGGTGGGGGCCTTGGGCAGGCTGTCCACGAAATCCACGCTGCGCGGTTTCTGGTAGGAGGCGAGATGGGCGCGGGCGGTGTCGATGATCTCCTGCTCGGTGGCGGCCTCACCCGGCTTCATTACCACCACCGCCTTCACGGCTTCGCCCCATTCGTCGTCGGGCACGCCGATCACCGCCGCCTCCAACACGCCGGGGTGCTGGTGAATGGCGGCTTCCACTTGGGTGGAGTAGATGTTCTCGCCACCGGAAATGATCATGTCCTTGGCCCGATCGACGATGAAAATGTAGCTGTCCTCGTCCCAGGTGGCCACATCGCCGGTCCACATCCAGCCATCGCGCAGGGTGTTGGCGGTCAGGTCGGGCTGGCGCCAGTAGCCGAGCATGTTGGCTTCGGATTGAATGACGATCTCGCCGGGCGTGCGGCCATCCTTGGGCACGTCCTGGCCCACATCATCAACCACCCGGGCGCGGGTGATGAAGCCCTCGCGTCCACACGAATTGAGGCGTTCGGGACGGTTGCCCGACACCGCTGCGGCATGGTCCTCCTGGGAGAGGAAAGTCATGGTCATGCCCTCGGTCTGACCGTAGCCTTGAATCAGGGTGCAGGGGAAGGCGTCGAGGGCGGCCTTGACCACCGTTTCCGGCATCGGCCCGCCGCCGTATTGGATGTTGCGCAGGCTCGACAGGTCGTAGCGGTCGAAGCCGTCCACCGCCATCATCCAATTGAGCATGGTGGTGATGCCAAGGAACGCCGACACCCGTTCCGCTTGGATGATCTCCAAGGCTTCGGTAGCGTCGAAGTTCATCAGCACCACGGGACAGCCGTGGGCCATGTAGTTCATGGCCAAGGCGACGGGAATGTGGAACATCTGGCCAGTGAGCATGTACACGTCGCTCGGCACCACGCGCTCGGCGACGGTCTGGTTGAGCATGCCCGTGTAAAGCGTGCGATGGGAGTGCAGCGCCCCCTTGGACAAGCCAGTGGTGCCGCCGGTGTAGAGGATGAGCACCGGGTCGTCGCCACCGGCACCGGTCTTGGGGTTGGCATCCTCGGCGCTGGCCTTGAGCCGTTCAAAGGAACCGTCGCTGCCGGGACCGTAGTGCAGCCAATGGGGAATCTCCACCTGGCCTTCGAGGGCTTGGCGCCCGGCCTCGAAATCCGTTGAGGTGACCAACACCGACGGCTCGCCATTCTCAAGAATGCGCGCCAGCTCCGGCACGCCCAGGCGCCAGTTCAGGGGTTGGGCAATCAACCCGGCCCGGGCGCAGGCGTAATAGATTTCGAAGTACTCAATGCCGTTCTTGGCCAGCACGGCCACCCGGTCGCCCTTGGCCAGCCCCAAGCCGAGCAGGCCGTTCGCCAGCCGCCGCACGGCCTGCTCCAACTCGCCGAACGACAGCCGCCGTCCGGCCGGAATGTCCACTAAGGCCGGACGGCTAGCGTCAAGGTTGGCCCACTTGGCGGGAATGTCGCCGATGTTCATGCGCTTCGCTTCACGAAGCGTTCGAGTTGCTTCGCAACTCGGCGCTTGCGAGCCTTCCGTGCTAGTGCGTCTCCCAGGACTGCAGCTCCGGCAGCACCTGGTCGGCGAACAGGCGAATGCTCTTCTCGGCCTGCTCGCCAGTCAGGCCGCCGTAGCTGACCTGCACAGTGAGGTCGAAGTCGCCGATGTCCTTGCGCCGCTGGTCCATCTTGTCGAGGATCTGCTGCGGAGTGCCAAAGGTGTTGATGTCAACAAAGGCGTTGGCGGCGTCCGCCATGCCGGTGTCCTTCAGCAGTTCGGCGTTGTCCGCGTAGTCTCCGTAGCCCTTCATCTTGCGAAAGTGCTCGCCCGCCATTTCGTAGTGCTCCATGACCGTGATGTAGTAGTTGGCCATGTACTTGCGGGCGTTGGCCTCGGCGAGTTCGGCGGATTCGTCGCAACTCAGGAAGTCCACGCACACCGGCGAGGGCGGCTGGGTGTTGTGATGCTCTCGGTAGAGGGTGCGGTAACGGTCGAAGTGGGGCGCCATTTCCGCCCAGGGCTTCTGCGCGAAGCTCATCATCTTGGCACCGAGCCGGGCCACCACGGGCACCGAGTCCGACGACATGCCGACCGCATAGAAGCGGTCCTTGAAGCTAGCGTACGGGCGCGGACGCACTTCCGTGCGCACCTGCTTGTAGTAGGGTCCGTTGCCTTCGATGACGCCGGTCTCCAAGGCGCGGATGATCATTTCCGCGGACTCGTCAAAGCGGTCCCGCGCCTCATTCATGTCCACGCCGAAGGTGTCGTACTCGCGCCGGGCGAGACCCCGGCCGATGCCGAACAGGGCACGGCCTTGGCTCAAGTGATCGAGCACGATCATGCGCTCCACCACCCGCAGGGGATCATGCCAAGGCAAAATGACCGCCCCGGTCAGCAGGCCGATGTGCTCGGTCTTGGCCGCCATGTAGCTCAAGTACTGCAAGTTGTCCGGCGACATGGCGTAGTTGAAGAAGTGGTGCTCGACGGCGCTCAAGGTGTTGAACCCCAAGGGCTCGGCCAAGCCGCCTAGGTGAATGTCCCGCTCCCACGCGCCTTGGTCGGTGATTCCGTCCTCGAAATTCTGGAATACCATCAACAGACCTACCTTCATGTCACTCTCCCAATAGATTGGAAGCCAATATAACGAAGTTGCGGAAAACAATCACGGTCGAATGATGTTCGCACGCTCCCCTTGGGCGAAACCCCCTTCAGTTCAAACCCAGCGCCGACCGCACTCGAGGCAGCACTTGGCGGGCCAAGTACTCTATTCGCCGGCTGCCGCTCTCCACCGGCTCGCCAGGGAATTGCGCCCAGAAGTGAACATCGATGATCTCCGGGCAGTCCGTCAACAGGGCGGTCAGGCTTGCCACGGCGCCATCCGCGTCGCACAACTCGTAGAGGCCGCCTTCGATGGCGCTGGCGGCGTCTGGGAATTGCGGCGTCTGGTCCGGCGGGCCGAATGCGCCCCAAGCGATGTACTGATTGGTTTGGTAGAGCACATGCTCGCCGATGCGCGCGGCCTCCGCTTCCGGGTCCGGGGCGACGATAGACCAGTTGCCAGCACAGATGGCGCCCGCCGAACGCGGCTTGCCTAGGTCGGCGAGCGCTCTAGCATAGAGGTCGTGGCCGATGCCGCCGGTGGAGAGGAAACCGTCCCCCAGCCTTGCCGCCCGGGCGATGGCAGGCGGTGCCATGCCACCCATGTAGAGCTTGGGCGCCTGTTCGGGGGCCGGCGCAACCGGCAAGCTGTCGATGCGGAAACGCTTGCCATCGATGCGCACCGGCTCGCCGCTCCAGCACTGACGGATGATGTCGATGCCCTCCTCCATGAGGCTCGGCCGATGCTTCAACTGCCGCCCGAAGTAGTCAAACTCCAGTTGCCGGTACCCCAGGCCCACGCCGAGGTCGAACCGTCCGCCGGTGAGGATGGAAAGCGTCGCCGAATCCTCGGCAAGGCGCACGGGGTCCGCCAGCGGCAGCAGCATGAGGTTGGTGCCGATGCGCATCCGCATGGTGCGCTCGCCGATGGCGGCGGCGATGACCAAGGGCGACGGGGTGTAGCCGTCCTCGCAAAAGTGGTGCTCGGTGAGCCAGACGGAATCGAAGCCCAAAGACTCCGCCCAAACGATCTGGTCGAGGCAGGCCCGGTAAAGGTCCTGAAAGCCGACTTGGCTGGGCGGCGGGTTGCGGAAGTCGTACCAGAGGCCGAAATTGACTTGGCGCCCGCTCATGAGGCAACCCCGGCCAGAAACTCCAGCAACGCCCCATGATAGCGCTCCGCGTCCTCCAGAAAGACGGCGTGGCCACAGTCCTCGAACTCGACCAATTCAGCATTTGGCAAGCAGCCAGCGGCGTAGCGGCCGATCTCGGGCACCACCACCCCATCCTGCCCGCCGATCGCCACCAACGCGGGACAGGACAGATCCGCCATGGCGCTGCGTTGGTCGAGCTGCGCCAAGGCGCCTAAGGAGGCATCCGCCCCGGAGCTCGCCTGCAGGGCGATGCGCCAGCACCAGCCCTTGACGTCCTCTCCCACTTCCTTTGCAAAGACGCCATCAAAGTACAGGGACTTCAGGAAACTCACCCGGTCGGCGCGCAAGGCAGCCACGGTGGCCGCAACGTCTTCCGCTTGGCCACCGTGGGGAAAGCCCTCGCCCTGGGTGTAGCGGGGCGTGGCGCCGCCGGTCAGCACCAAGCCGCCTACGTTGCTGCCCAGGCGGCTGGCGGCATCCACCACCACTGCGCCGCCCAATGACCAGCCATTCAAGACCGGACGGTCCAACTGCAAGTGCTGGCACAATGCCGCCAGGTCGGTGCCGAGGGCCTCGATCGAGACGTCGGCAAAGTCCTTGTCGGACTGCCCGCAGCAACGGTGGTCGTAGATGACCGCCCGGTGCCCAGCGTCAGTAAGCCGGGCCACCGTGTTGTCCCAGACCCGACAGCCCATTCCCCAGCCGTGGGATAGCACGACCGTGCGTCCCGTACCGGGGTAGTGCTCAAAATAAATCTGCCGATCCCCTTCCACCAATAAGCGTCCCATGATGCCTCCTTCGTCTGGATGCTATTGCGATTGAATTTTAGCCAAGGCGATGCGCAAGGGCTTCAAGCTGAGCGCCAGGCACAGCGCCGCGATGCTGTAGTTGAGCACAGCCAAGGTCGCCAACGAAAGGTCTATGGCGTCCTCACGGCCAAACACGTAGTCGTTCATAACACCGATGATGAGTGGCGCAAACAGGTACGACAGGAAGGACACGCAGATCAGATAGAGGGCGATGAGCTGCCCGCGCATCTGGTTGGGCGCAATGGCCTGCAGGGCGGCGTTGCTCAGGCCCGGCGGCATGGCCATGGTGAAGGTGATGGGCACCAGCATGACGGCGGCGGCGATGCCGCTGTCGAGCAGCGGCAGCACCACTGCCACTGGACCCAGCACCAAGGTGCCCCAGAGCGTGACCCGCATCGGCGCATCGCCCCCGCCGCGGCCAATCAGCCTGCCAGCGTAGAATCCGGCCCAGACGCTGCCGATGACGCCTACCACCAAGGCGATGAAGCCGTAGGTGAGGCCGATTTCGGTCTTGGTCCACTGATGCTTGCGCACGAAGAACTCAACGACCCAGGTGAGGAAGGCGAAGCCCTGGATCGACAGGCACAGATAGGCGATGAAGTGGTAGGTGAGGTACTTGCCCCGCGAGGCGACGAAGCGCCAAACCTCGCGCAGCGGGAAGCCGGCGGCAGGATCCTTGAGCGCCCCGCGGCGCACCGGCTCGGCGATGGTGAACATCACCGCCGCCAACAGGATGCCCGGCAGCCCCACGCAAACCAGCACCATTTGCCAGGAGTAAAGCTCGCCGAACAACGGCAACGTGAAGTTGGGCCGCGCCTCCAGCCAATCGATCAGCGGCCCACCGACGATGTTGGCGAGGCCCGTGCCGATGAAGGGCGCCGCGCCGACGATGCCATAGGCCAATGGCAGGCGAGCGTTGTCAAAGTAGTCGGCCAGCAGCGAGGTTGAAGCCGGCCCCAAGGTCGCCTCGCCGATGCCGACGCCCATGCGTGCCAAGAACAGGTTGCGGAAACTGTCCGCCTTGCCGGCCAACGCCGTGGCCAGGCTCCAGGCAAAAATCCCGGCGGCGATGATGTTGCGCCGGTTGGCGCGGTCCGCCATGCGCGCCAAAGGCACGGTCGCCAGCGTATAGACCAACGAAAAGGCAAGGCCGATGATGAGCGAGATTTCGGTGTCGGTCAGGCCGCCAAGATCTCGCTTGATGGGGCCGATCATGACGTTGAGGATCTGGCGGTCGATGAACGACAGGGTGGCCGCCAACGTCAACAGCAGCACCACGTACCACTGGGTACGGCTCGAATAGGGAACCTGCACGGCCGAGGACTCTGCGGAAGGGGCTAGACGCCGAATGCCAGCTCCTCGTGGTACCAGCCGGCGCCGACCACCGCCATGGAGTTGTTGTTCGGTTGCCGCTTGCTCCAGCCATCAGGATCCGCCTGGTAGGCAGCCAGCACCCTTTCGGCCTGCTCCGCATCCTCCCCTTCGAATTCATAGATGGTGAGGTATTGGGACGGCGGATCGCCCATGAAGCCCCGCGCCGCCTTGAAGCAGCGTACCGACGTGATGTTGGGGCAGTTGTAGGTATCCTCGACGTGGTTGCCGAGATACCACTCGTTGAACGCCTCCACGAGATCCTCGCTTTCGGGCTGAACCAGCCCCACTAGAACCAATTTCTTGGCCATCGTTGATCCTCTTGAAAATGGGTTAAGCCGCATGCCGATTGCGGCGATGCCGCAGCTTAGCGGCTTTGGCGGGCTAAGCCTAGCGCTGGGAGGCCAGCCGTCAGCCCCCTACGGAAAGAACAGGTTGAAGATCAAGCCACCCGTGACGCCGGCCATGCCAAGAGCGATGCCCAGCATCAGGTTGAACACCTTGGCGGAGTCCGCCCGCTGCTGCTGCCGCGAATCGTTGATGCTGGAGATGATGTCACCAAAGCGCTTGTCAACCGCATCGAAACGCTGGTCCATCTCTCCCTTGATGCTCTCGTACAGCGCCTGTTGGGACGCCTCAATGGTCTCCCGCAGCCGCTCCGGGGTGACCGCGAACTTCTCGATCGAGTTGGCGATGGCCTCGAGAGTGGCCGCCGCCTGTTGCCGCTCTATCCCGGAAGCCTCAAGGCCTGTGGCCATGTCCGAAATCTCCTTCAGCGCTCGTTTCATGAGTATAGGCCCTTGCTCAGGTTTGAAAAGGTCATTCAAACCTCTTGGGGGCCATCCCGTCTGTAGCCAATCTCTCACGAAGCTGTAAGAAATTGCCCACCCACGCACTCAGGGCGCGGCCAAGCTTCGCATTGAACCCCGTCACCCACCGTGGCAAGCTTTCGCCATCACGCGCGAGGCGCTGCCGCCTGAGGAATTGCACCCCATGACCCGAATCAGCAAGATCGATCCCGAACACTGGGATCCCGCTCTCAAGGAGATGACCCGCCCGGACACCGCCACGCCCCTGGAGCAGGGGCTGATGCGGATGTTCGCCCACTGCCCCGGCCTGGCCAAGGGGGTGGCCGCATTCGGCGGTTCGCTGAAGATGCATCGCACCCTGCCCGACCGGCTCGTCGAGCTGGTGCGGCTGCGGGTGGCCTTCCACAACCAGTGCCGAAGCTGCATGGCCATCCGCTACACCGACGCCGTGGCCGCTGGCGTCACCGAAGATCTGGTATGCGAACTCGCTGACCCGCCCGCTGCCGACAACCTCACCGATGCCGAACAGGCCGCCATCGCCTACGCCGACCTGTTCGCCAACAATCACTTGGCCATCGATGACGCCGTGTATAACGGCCTGAAGGAGCACTTTAGCGAAGCGCAGGTGATGGAACTGGGCATGACCGTGGCGTTCTTCGTGGGCTTTGGTCGGCTAGCCGCCACCTTGCACATGACCGAGGAGTTACCCGCTGCCTTTCAGGCCGAAACCGACAAGACGCTCTCTCCTTGGAACGAAGAGGCCATCGTCGTCCGGTAGGCGGTCTATCCGGCGGCTGACCCAGCCGCTCGCTGCTCCAATTGAGCCCGCAACTCCGCATGCCGGGCTTCGGTGATGGGGTAGTTCCACACCACCGCAGCGGCGGCTAGGAAGAACAACGACGGCAGCGTCGAGAACAAAAAGCGCAACCCGAAAAGTTCGTCAGGGCCATTGACGGCCTCCGGGTCGGCATTGAAGCCGAAGAACGCAAGCCCGGTCAGGGCGATCCACACGCCCAATGAGGCGGTCGCCTTATAAGTGAACGACCAAACCGAGAAGAAGGAAGCGGCGCGGTTTTCGCCGCTCTTCAAGGTATCCAGATCGATCACGTCGGCCTTCATGGAGTTTGGCAGGGCCGCCGAAAACCCACCCGCCGCAAAGCCCGTGGTCAAGGTGACCGGCAGCATCCACCAGAAGTCGCCCTCGCCAAGCAGCATGTAGAAGGGGTGCGCAAAAGCGATGATGACGAAGCTGGCCACGTAGGCCCGGTGCTTGCCGATGTGCCTCGACGCCCACACCCAAAAGGGCACCGCAGCGAAATTGGCCGCGTAGAAGAACGTCAGCATGAAGATGGCCATTTCCTCGGCGCGCAGCACAAAGGCGATGAAGAAGACGTACAGCGGGGTGGTGATGGCCAATGCCGTTTGCCCGATCATGAAGGTCAGCACCAGCCGCTTGAACGGACCGTTGGCCAGCATCACCTTCAAGCCCTGCCAAATGGGCATCCCCGTTGGCTGCGGCGCCCCGCTGTCCGGTACCCGGGTCACCGTCAGCAAGATGCAGATCGGCATCAGCACCAGCATGGAGACGCCCACCACCGCCAGCACGGCGCGGCTGCCGCCGATGCCGAAGAGCAACAACGCCAGCGCCGGCGCCAACTGTGCCACCAAGCTGCCGACGACGCCAGCCATGGACCGCCAGCCGGTGATGCGGGAGCGCTCGTTATAGTCTGGCGAAAGCTCCGCCGCCCAAGCGTAGTAGGGAATGAGCAGCATGGTGGTGCCCACAGACACCACCGCCATCCAGGTCAGCATGTGCAGGGTGCCAGCGCCTTCCGGCGGCAGGTAGAGCTGGTAGATGCCGAGCATCAGGATGGGCGTGGCCACCACCAGCCAAGGGCGCCGCCGTCCCCAGCGGGTCTGGGTGCGGTCGCTGATGTAGCCCATCAGCGGGTCGCTCACCATGTCGAACAGCCGCACGCCCAGAATGATGTTGGCCGCCAAGGCCAAGGGCACGCCCATGTCGCTGGTGTAGAATTTTGGGATGAAGACGAGGGCGGGGAAGATCGACATCATCACCGGCACGTCGGCCAGGCTGTAGTAGAACAGCGTCGAGCGCTTCAGTCTGTGCGAGCTTTGCGAACCGGTCTGCAAGATGCACCGCCCCCCGCGGCAATCCCTGTCCGCATGGTAGATGATTTAGGAAGCAAAAAGGAACCGAGCCATGACCTATGCCATCAACCCCCATCAGAGCTGGCTGGCCTTGGAAGCCCAAGTTGCCCAAGAGACCAGCCCTAGGCGCAAAGCCTTGATCACTGAGGTGCGCGACCATATGGAGCATGAAATCAAGGGCCGCTTGGACCCCTTGATGGACACCCTGACGGCGCATCCGATCTATCACTTCTGGGGCAGCGGCGAGCCTTCGGTGATCGAGGGCCGGGAGGCCGTGCGGGCCTTCTACGCCGGCATGTTCCAGACCGGCGGCCAGCAATTTGAGGTGGTGGTGGATAAGGTCGTGGCTAGCGACGACCACGTCATCACGGAAGGCCAAGTCAAGCAGGTTTATAAGGGTGAGGCATTGCTTGCCATGGACGTGACCAAGGTCGGCGACGTCGACGTCCAGGGCGGCGACCTCTGGCTCGGCGGCGCCCAACTGGTGACGCTGTGGCCCGCCGACGCCGATGGCAAGCTGATCGGCGAAGACATCTACTTTGGCGCCAGCCCCTTCGCCAACCTCCGGAAGATCGAGCCCAACGACTTGCCGCCCTACTTTAAACTATAAGCCCGGAACCGGCCGCCACCAACCTGGAGAGGAATCATGGCATCAACATCGAATCGAACCCGCCGGCGCCTGCACAGGGCCACCGCCCTGCTGCTGGCGGTGCCGCTCACGCTGCCCGCATGGGCGCCGGCGCTAGCCCAGGAGGGCGTGCTTGAGGAGATCATCGTCACCACCCAGCGGCGAGCTGAGCGCTTGCAGGACGTGCCGCTTTCCGTGTCCGCGTTCTCCGGGGATCAACTCGAGGAAATGGGCATCAGCGACATCAAGGCCATCACCGAGCGCACGCCCGGCTTCACGATGGGTATGTTCAACCCGCTGCAAACCCAGCTCTACATTCGAGGCATTGGTTCCAACGAGGACGGGGCCGGCGGCGACCAGTCGGTGATCGTGTTCATAGATGATGTCTATGGCGGTCGTTCGGCCGGCTTCAATCTGGACATATTCGACGTGGAGCGGGTGGAAGTGCTGCGCGGCCCCCAAGGCACCCTGTTCGGCAAGAACGTGGTAGGCGGCGCCATCAACATCATCACCAAGAAGCCCACCGAGGAGCCGGAAGCGGTGCTCGAGGCAAGCGCTGGCAACATGGGCCTGTTCGGCGTGCGCGGCCGCGTGATGGGGCCGCTGGCCGACACGGTGTTCGGCAAGTTGGCCTTCTCGCACAAGAACCGCGACGGCTACTTGGACAACTTTGCGGAAAACTACCCCAACGAGTTGCCTGATGCGGTGGATAGCGACGACCTGCTCGACATCGACTCCACCAGCGTGCGCGGCCACTTGCGTTGGGCGCCAAACGACCAGTGGGACCTTAACCTGTCAGCCACCTACGCGGACTACGACGACAAAATCCACACCGTGCTGGCCGACGACCGAGGGCTCGGCGCCATCGAGCAGATCGGCGTCACCTCGCGCATCGAGTACTACCCCACCGACGCGCTGACCCTGACCTCGGTGACCTCGTTCCGCAACGTGGACGGCCAGAATGACGAGCCCGTCGCCACTGCCGCCATGGGCCTGTTGCGTGCCAGCAGCCCAGGCGCCGGCGGCATATCGGGAATTTTTGGCGACAACGACTCCTGGGACGAATCAGACACCTTCACCCAAGAACTGCGCATCGCCTACTCAGGCGCCAGCAACTGGCAATGGGTGGCAGGCCTGTACTATTCCAACGAGCAGACCGAGCGCACCGAAACCCTCGGCTTGGGCCTAGCCGTTCCTGACGGCGCCGGCGGCTCCCTGGTGGCAGTGCCGAAATTCACCGGCAGCGACTGGCAGGACAACGAAACCAACAGCTACGCCATTTTTGGGGACATCACCTACTCGTTCAACGATCAGTGGAGCATCAGCGCCGGCGGGCGCCAAACGGAGGAGCGCAAGCGCATTCACCGCATCGGCACACCGGCGCCAGTGGTCATACCGGGCTTAAGCCAACCGTCTGAGCCTTGGGATTTTGTGGACAAGGCCAAGTTCGACTCCTTCACCCCGAAATTCAGTCTGAACTGGACGCCGACCAACGATGCGCTGCTCTACGCCACCTACTCGGAGGGATTTAAGTCCGGCGGTTGGCAAGGGCTGTCCAACCTGCGCTCCATCGCCAACAACCAGTTCAACCCCGAAGCGGCCGAACAGTGGGAAGTGGGTGCCAAGACCGAATGGTTTGACAATCGGCTGCGGCTTAATGTCGCCTGGTTCACCACCGACTACACCGATTTACAGATTCTGCAGCTTCTGGTGCCGGTGGATGCGCCGCCGGACGCGCCCGGCATTCTGCTCACCCAGAACGCGGCGGACGCGAAAATCGAAGGCGTCGAGATCGAGTTCACCGCCCGGCCCCACGAGCGGCTGCTGCTGAGCGGCGCCGTGGCAACTCTGGACACGGAGTTTTCGAATTTCTTCGTGCCCACAGGCTTCCGGCCGCCCGTGGCGGCGCCCTCCACCAGCCGCGACGGCAACGCGCTGCGCAACGCGCCGGACTGGGCCTACAACCTGCTGGTGCGCTATGAACACCCGCTGGCGAACGGCGCCATGCTGGCCCTGCAAGGCGATTACCGTCACAAGGACAAGGTCTATCAGGATCCCGACGTGCTTGAGGTGGCGGCCGTGCCCGCCTACGACGCGGTTGACTTCCGGGTCAGTTACGAATCACCCGGCGGCACCTACCAGGTCACCGCCTGGATGACCAATGCCTTCGATGAGGAGTACTTCCTGCACAACTACCCAGCGGCGGGCGGTGGCTTCGCCACCCCAGCGCCGCCGAGGCACTACGGGGCGACGATCGTCTGGCGACCGGTCTATCGCTAACGCCTAGACGACACCGGCAAATGCCGGCGGCCCCAGAGGAACCAAGGCGTGATGCGCTCACCCGGATTGACCAGCCGCAGATCCGGGCAGCGCGCCGCCAGCGCCCGCAGCGCCGCATTGGCTTCTAGGCGGGCCAATTGGGCGCCCAAGCAAAAATGCACCCCAAGGCCGAAGGACAGGTGGCGTTGCGCCGGTCGGTCCAAGGAGAAGGTGTCAGGGTCATCCCAAACTTCAGGATCGCGATTGGCAGCGGCGTAGTGCAGCATCACCTTGGCGTCCTTGGGAATGCGCACGCCATGCAGTTCCACCGCCCGCGTGGTCGAACGGTACAGCCCCAGCACCGGCGGGTCGAAGCGCAGGCTTTCCTCCAGCGCCCGGTCCACCAAACCTGGCTCCGCCACCACCTGTCGCCAAAGCGCCGGGCGTTCCAGCAGCCGCCAGACGGCGTTGGTGATGAGGGAGGTGGTGGTCTCGTTGCCGCCCACCAGCAGTTGATTGACGACGCTGAGGATGTCCTCGTCGGTCAGCACTTTGCCGTCCTGCTCCGCCTGCACTAGGCGATCAATCAGGTCGCCTCGGCCGGGCGCTGCCCGGCGCTCGCGGATCCGGGCGAGAATGTAGTTGGCCAAGTCAGCCAGCTCCGATTCGTAGGCCGACGGATCGGCTGCGCCCATCGCCGCCACCGAGGCATCCGACCAACGCTTGAACAGATGCAGGTCGTCCGCCGGCACCCCCAACATTTCGGCGATGACGATGACGGGCAGGGGAAACGCGAAGGCATCATGCAAATCCCACTCGCCTGCCGGAATCTCGTCGAGCAGTTCCTCCGCCAATTCTTCGACCCGGCCGCGCATGGCCTCGATGGCGCGGGGCGAGAACGCCTGCTGCACCAAGCTGCGAAAGAACGTGTGCTGCGGCGGATTGGAGAGCATGCCGGCCGGCGGCGTGAAGCGCGGCCCCTGCCCGAACTCGCTGGAATAGGTGTCGATGTCGCGCAGTGCGCGTTGCACATCCGCATGGCGGGACAGCGTATAGAAGGGTGGATCGAAATCGGCGAAGTAGTGCACCGGCCGTTCGGCCAGCAAGTGCGCGTAGGCCACGCTCGGCTCGTCGAACACTGGCGGTTTGAACGGATCGTATGCGGCAATCGCCATTTTCTTCCCATCAAGGACGTTCACGCGGACTATAGCCCATCGATTTCGTAGGTGAGCTTTCCAATTGGCTCACGGCTCATCTAAGCTCTAGGCAAATTCAGACAGGAGCGTAGGCATGGGCATTTTGGACAGGTTCCGCTTGGATGGCCAAGTGGCGGTGGTAACCGGCGGCGGCCGGGGCATTGGCGAGGGGCTGGCCTTGGGCCTTGCGGAAGCGGGCGCCGACGTGGTGGTGGCCGCACGCCGCACCCACGAGATCGAGGCCGTGGCGGACAAGGTTCGCGCGTTGGGCCGCCGCGCCTTGGCGGTGACCGCCAATGTCATGGAAATCGAGCAGGTGCAGGCGCTGGCTGACAAGGCGTTCGCCGAGATGGGCGCCCTGACCTGCTGGGTGAGCAACGCCGGCGGTGCTGACGACCGGGTGCCGCGCACCTTTTTGGAAATGCCGGAACGGCAGTGGGACTTTCAACTCAACCTGAATCTCAAGGCGGTCTGGACCGGCGCCCAGGCGGCGGCCAACATCATGAAGGACCACGGCGGCGGCACCATCATCAACATCTCATCGGCGGCCGCCGGCGGCGCTGCGCCGTTCAACGGCCCCTACGCAGTCGCCAAGAGCGGCGTCAACAACTTGACCCAGACCTTGGCCGCGGAGATGGCGGCGCTGGGCATCCGCGTCAACGGCGTCTCGCCCGGGCCGATCCCCACAGAGGTCTTCCTGGAGTTCCTCAACCTAAAGGAGGAGGAGATTCCGGAGCTCGGCGAGCGCTTTCAGATCCCGCTCGGCCGCGTGGGCACCCCGGAAGACATCGCGCCAGCGGTGGTCTATCTGGCCTCGGAAGCCTCAAGCTGGATGACCGGGCACACCATCTCGATCAAGGGCGGGCCGTAGGAATTGGGTACGACCGTCAGGCGCGCTGTGCCTGAGTCTCGATCTGCTGCTGAATCTCCCCCAGCCGGGCTTCGGTCAATGGATAGTTCCAGAGCAGCGGCATGGCCACGAACTTGAGGATCGCGGGGATGATCGAATAGGTCACGGCCAGCATGAGCAAGGCGAACGCCGTGTTGGTCGTGTTCAAGGGATTGGCAAGTGAATCGAAGCCGAACCAGATGACAATGTTGGCACCAGCGAGCAAGCCGAAGGCGTAGGCCAGCTTGCGCACCATGAGCCAGATGGAGAAGTAGGCGCCCCCCTGCCGCTTGCCCGTGCGGGCGGAATCCAGGTCCACCACATCAGCGGCCATGGCGTAGGGCAGCGCCGAGAGGGCGCCGATGGCGGAACCCTTCAGGCACATCACGCCGATGAAGAACAGGAACTTGCCGGTGGGAATGCCGGTGAAGTAGTCGAGCGTCGCCGCATAGGCCCCGTCGGGCAGGAACCGCAGCAGGTTCGCCACCTCAAACGTCTCGAACCAAGCCATCGGCGCCACCGCAATCAGGGGAATGAAGCAGGACCAGAGGGCATACCACCCGATGGCCGCCATGGTCGCCCGATGCTTGCCGATGCGTCTTGAGAGCCGGAACCATAGCGGAATGGCGACAATCTGCGAGATGAAGTAGGGCGCTAAGTAAAAGCCGTACAGGTCGCCGGCCAGCAGCACGTGCTTGACGAAGAAGAAGCTCAAGGTGTTCGTCATGGCCGAGCCGATGGTGGAGAAAAAGAAAATGATGAGCAGCCGGCGGTAGGGCTCGTTGGCCCAGGCGTGACGGAAGCTCTCGCGGATGGGCAGCCGTTCGTGGCGATGCTCCTTCAGTTTGGGTTCGGGTACGTTGAACAGGGTGTTGACCACCAGCACCGGCATCAGGAAGACAATGGCGACCGACAGGAAGAACACGGCGTCCGTAGGCTTGGAGTAGCCCCAAAAGAAGATCACTGCGGGCACGAAGGCGCCAATGAGATTGCCCGCCACGTTGAAGCCCTCGCGCCAACTCGTGATCAGGGTGCGCTCATTGTAGTTTTGCGACAGTTCAGCGCCCCAAGCGCTGTACGGCACGTCCTTGATGGTGGCGCCGACGAACAGCAACACCAAGGTCGCCAGCAGGTAGGGGTATCCGGAATTCATCTCCTGGCCGAATACGGAGACTGGCCCGAATTCAAATGGCGGCACCCAAAGCAGCCAAACGCCGATCACGAACAGCGGCGTGCCCAACAGGAAGAATGGCTTGCGGCGACCCCAGCGGCTGCGGCTGCGGTCCGACAGGAAGCCGATGACCGGGTCGGTGACGCCATCGAACGCCCTCGACAACACCAGCATCAGGCTGACGAAGCCCAGGGAGAGCCCGAAGCCTTCCGAGTCGGCGTACACGGCCGGTAGATACACCGCCAACGGCAGGGTGGTCATCGACAGCGGCAGCGCCGGAGCGCCATAGGAGGCCAGCACCCGCTTCGAAAGCGGGGCCCGCCTGGACGGTGCCCTTCCCCCCGCTGCGCCTTGCGCCATGCCTTCTTCTCCCAACCGCGTCCCACCCCGCAACGCCTGTCGGTCCGGCAGGCGAGCGGCTACCAGCGCGTGGCTCCCCCGCCCCGCGTTCCAAGAATAGCGAACCTTGGCATCAAGGTGGCAAGTTTAGCCCTCAATTATTTCTCCAGTTTCATTGACATACCTTCAAGAATCCCTACAATTTCCCGCTTCGCGCCGGCGTCGTTCGTGCGCATTAGCCTTACGGAAGGAGAGAACCATGACCACCCGTACCCGAATTCTCGGAACCCTCGCCTGTGCCTTGGCGTGGGCGCCCTTGATGCCAGCCCTTGCCGTGGAAGGCGAGGTCATCGAGGAGATCATCGTCACCGCCCGCCAGCAGCAGGAAACCCTGCAGGACGTGCCGGTCACGATCGCCGCGCTGACCGAGGCGGACCTCGACCGCTACAACATCACCAATCTGGTGGACGCCGCCAAGATGGTGCCCAACATGGTGATCTCCCATGGCGGCTCCGGCAACGGCTCGAGCCTGCGGCTGCGCGGCATCGGCTCAAGCTCCATTTCGGCCGCCTTCGACCACTCGGTAGCCATCAACCTGGACGGCGTGGTGGTCAACCGGGGCCGCTTCATCCACAACTCCTACATGGACATGGGCCAGCTTGAAGTGCTCAAGGGTCCCCAGTCCCTGTATTTCGGCAAGTCCGCCACCGCCGGCGTAGTGTCCATCACCACCAACGATCCGGGGGACGAGTTCGAGATGGAAGTCAGCGGCGGCTACGAAACCGAATACGACGGCATCTTTGGCGAGTTCGTCATTTCCGGCCCGCTCTCCGATACCCTCGGCGCTCGGCTCGCCGTGGGCTGGACTAAGAACGACGAGCTGTTCGAGAACTACTCGGCGGAGAACGATCCGGTCAACGTCGCCATCAGCGGCACCAAGAAGTACTTCGGCGATGAGTCCCTGAACACCCGGCTGACCTTGGTTTGGGATCCGGCGGACAACTTCCAAGCCAAGATGAAGTACAGCTACTCCGAATATGACAACCATGGCGCGGGCACGGCCTGGGCGGAGGACGTGTGCCCCGAAGGCAAGCACCAGCCAACCGCCATTCCAGCGGCATCCGCTGCCCTCGCGCTCTTTCAGGGCGTGGACGACTGCAAGCTCAACGGCAACACCTCCAAGCTCAACCTGCATCCGGCGTTGAGAGCTGGCCTGCCGCAAGGCTTTGACGACGGCGAGCCCGGCTTGGAGCAGGAAACGCACTTCCTGTCGTTGCGCATGGACTGGGACGTCAACGAGCAGTTCACCGCCACTTCGATCACCGGCTGGGTTGACCTCAAGCACTGGGAACTGGACGACTACAGCTACGGCGCCAGCGTCTTCGGCGGCCTGCACAACAACATCTACAAGAGCATCAGCCAGGAACTCCGCCTCGCCAGCGACTTCGACGGCCCAGTGAACTTTCAGGCGGGGCTGTACTACCAAGACATCGAGCAGGAATTCGACGCCTACCAGTACGCGTTCAATCTGGGCATCCTGTTTGGCCCGGACCCAGTGACTGGCTGGGGGTACGACTACAACAAGCACCACTTCCTCGATACGCAGGTGTTTTCCGGATTCATGGCCCTCTATTGGGACGTCAACGAGCGCACGGAGGTCACCGTAGGCGTGCGCTACACGGACGAGGAAAAAGACGGCCACATTGAGATTCCCTACCTGCATGCACTCGCCGGTGCGTTCGGTTTCGGCGCACCGCCCCTGATCGACGGGCTGGAATTCGATGACGACAACCTCTCGCCAGAGGCCGCGATCAACTATTACCTGAACGACGACGTAAGTGTTTACCTCTCCTACAAGCAAGGCTTCAAGTCCGGCGGCGTTGACAACAGCGCCTTGCCGACCGCCGCGCTTAACCCCGCGGTTAACGGCGGCGACTTCAGCTTCCTGATCTATGAATCCGAGGAAGCCGAAGGCTTCGAAGCCGGCCTCAAGGGCCGCTTCCTGGACAGTGCGCTGCGATTCAACGCAACGGCCTTCGTTTATGAGTACTCCGATCTTCAGGTGCAGTTGTTCGATTCCACCATCATCCAGTTCAGCACCTTCAACGCCTCAGCGCTGGAAACCTACGGCGTCGAATTCGACGCCCAGTGGAACACCAACATCGAAGGCCTGACCTTGAGGGGGGCTTGGGCGTGGACCGACACCTCTTACTCCAAGGACTTCATCAACGCGACAGGCGAGAACCTCAAGGGCGAGGACGGTTCCGGCAGCGCGGACTTCACCGGCTACATCGGCGGATCCTATGACTGGAACGCTGGCGGCGGCTGGCGGGTCAATCTGTCTGCTGACGGCCGCTACACTGGCGACTACGCCTGGACCGCGACCCTCGACCCGTTCAAGCAAGACAGCTTCTGGGTGCTCGACGCCGCCATCAGTCTGTATTCGGAAGATGGCCGACATCAGTTCAACCTGATCGGTCGCAACATCACCGATGAGATCTACGCCATAGGCGGCGGTGCAATTCCGGGCCGGTGTCCCAACGCAACGCCCCATTTGGGCCCGTTCGCCACCTGCAACAATACCGGCCCGAACAGCCTCGACCAAGCGGCAACCACGCCTCTCGGCCGAACCCTGAGCCTGCAGTACCGCTACACGCTGTAGGATCGCCTCCGCGCCCGATTGTTCCGGGAGCGCCATGTGCAACGCTGGCGCTCCCGGATACCCCTCTCACTTTTCGCACCTCAGCCAACATGAAACGAGATATGGACCTTGTCCGTGAGATTCTTCGGCAGACCGAAGCGACCGAGTCCGGGGAGAAAATCAGTCTCGACATTCCCAACTACGATGAAGAGGAAGTCGGCCTGCATGTAGAACTCTTGATCGAACACGGGCTGATCGACGGGAGAGCCAAAGCAAGCAGTGATGGATCTGCGCACAGGATTCTGGTCTATTGGATCAATAGAATGACTTGGGCAGGCCATGATTTTTTGGATGCCGCTCGAAACGATACCATTTGGGAAAAGGCGAAGAAGAAGTGCCTTGAAGCAACGGGCGGCCTCGCTTTCAACGCGCTAAAGGCGTGTTTGGTTGACCTTGGCAAGGAGGCCGTAAGTCGGTCCTAAGTGGAGCAGTTCCAATTTGATAGTCGGAACGGCATTTCATCGCTTCAGTCGCCTCTTACTCTCCTTCATTCCAGACTCCAGCGGTGTCCGCGCCTTCTCATAGAGCATGAACAGGTGCTCGACTCGCTCGCGTTCGGAGGCAAAGCCGGCACGGCGATAGAGACGGTCCACCGCCCGGTCGAGCGCCCGATGCGCCCGGCGCAGGTTCGGCGGCATCAGGTCCGGGTCGTAGAGGTCGGCTAGCGTCGCGTCCGAGTGCGCCGCACGAGCATCGAGCACGGCTTGGGCGAGCGGGTCCAGCTTCGAAGGGTCCAAACCGTCAGGCGGCAGCGGGAAGGTGTTGTAAACGAGGCCGATGGAGTACCGGTAGTCGCTCTTGAGCCGTCCCCCGATATGCCGCAGCCACGCCATGTGCATCGCAGAGGTCAGCAGCGCGAAGTCTGCCAGCGAGGCATCTCGGAGGACGAAAATGAGGTCGCTTGGTATCGTCGGTGGCTCCAGCCACCCAATGGGCACATACTCCCTGCGCTCCGAACTGGTCTTCGGAACCGCCAGAAACGGTGCCTCGGGGATGACCTCGACGTTGTACCGCGTCGGGAAATCCGCGATTTCCAACGTGCTCTTACGCTTGCTCTTTGCCCGGAAAACGCGAACAGCGGCCATGCGCTCCCTCACGCGCGGAAGGGACTTCAATGTCGTCGGCGATGCATCCTGCAAGGCTAGAATCCATCGCTCCCCGCCCTGAAGGTACTCCCGTGCCCCGACGTAGGGGCGCAGGAATGGCGCGGCGTCCGGCTCAGCCTCCAACAGTTCGGCCCGTTCTTCCATGTTGAAGATGTACTCGCCGTCGTCGATGGGCTGACTGCCGCTGACCAATCTGCCCATCCCGTTGATCGGCTTGCTTTCCTCCCGCACCACCAGATGCGGGTCCGATAACCCACTCGCATCAAACAGGTACGGCGAGAGAACCGCATGACGACTCTCCTCCGGGTCGCCGTTAATGTCGGGATAGCTGAACAGCCGCTTGTCCGACCGCGCCGCCTCGCGTCGGTCGAGCCCGAGAATGACGACATGCACATGCGCCTTGCCTCGCGCATCCGACCCCCACGCAAAAGTTTGGTGCGCAAAGGCGATCTCGAGCCCGCAGCGCTGGAACAGGACCGGCCAAAGCTGCGCGACCTGCTCGCCTTGAGTGATCGAGTTGGTCGCAACGAAGCCGATCCGAGCGCTGCCGCCCTTCACGTACTCCCCTGCCCTGATGAACCACGCCGCGACGTAATCAAGCGTACCGCCGCTCTTGCCGAGCGCAGCGATCTCCTTCACCTGTGCGCGCTGTTCCGCCGTCTGGTACTTCGCGCCCCCGAACGGCGGATTGCCCAGCAGGTAGGAGCAGTCGCCGGGCGCCAGTAGGCCGGACCAATCGATCTCCAGCGCGTCGCCGCTGACGATGTGCGGCGACTTCTGAAGCGGGATGCGGGCGAAGGACTGGCCGAACTGCAGGCTCAGCCGGTTGTTCATGATGTGGTCCATCATCCACAGCGCCGTCTCCGCGATGCGGGCCGGGAACTCCCCAAGCTCGATCCCGTGGAACTGGTCCACATCCACCACCGACTGCCATGCCGTGTCGAGCACCTCCTGCGTCGATGCGGCGGTCGCGTCGCGAATCTCCCGGACCACCTCGATTTCCAGAAGCCGCAACTCCCGGTAGGCGATGATGAGGAAGTTCCCGCAGCCGCAGGCCGGGTCGAGGAACTTCAGCCGCCCGAGCTTCGCCTGGAACGCCCGAAGCTCCGGCAGGCGGCGGCTGTCCTTGCGGGACTTCAAGCGCTCGAACTCCGCTCGCAGGTCATCCATGAACAGCGGCTCGATGACCTTGAGGATGTTTCTCTCGGTCGTGTAGTGCGCCCCCTTGGCCCGGCGCTCCTTCGGGTCCATCACGGACTGGAACAGGGAGCCGAAAATGGCCGGGGAGATGTTCGACCAGTCGAATCGGCAGAGGTCCAGCAGCCTCTCGCGCATGCTGGAGTCAAAGGCGGGGATGCGCAACGGCCCGTCGAAGAGATCGCCGTTGATGTACGGAAAACGAAGGAGATCCTCGTCCAGCGTCGCCAGCCGCTCCGCCTGCGGTGTGTCCAGCACTTGGAAGAGTTGCATCAGCAGTGCGCCCAAGTCCGCGCCGTCCTCGCCTGTCCGGGTCTCGATGAAGTCCAGGAAAATGTCGCGGGGCTCGAACACCCCGGTGTCGTCCGCGAACAGGCAGAACACGATGCGAACGAGAAAGCGTTCGAGGTCGTGGCCCCGGTAGCCCGCCTCCGTCAGCGCGTCATGCAGCCGGCCCACCAGTTCGGCCGCCTCGATGTTGGCGGGGTCCTGGTCGCGGAACGTCCGGCGCTCGCGGCCGAGGATGAAGCCGAACGCCTCCACGTGGGCGGGCAAGTCCGCCAGCGCGAAGGCGGTCTTCCGCCGCTCGCTCAGGTCGTGAAGCTCGAAGGTCTGGAAGTCGCTGACGAGGATGTGGCGCGGCCGGTCGCGCTCGGACAGCGCGTCGAAGTACTCCCCGGCCTGTTGGTAGGCCGCGTTCAGGTCGCGCCCGGCGCTCTTCTGCTCCACGATGAGCACGCCGGGCCAGAACAGGTCGATGAAGCCCGAGCGGTTGTCCAGCTTCGCGACATGCTCCTCGTACCGCGCGACACTCCGCCGCTGAACGCCGAACACGCGGAAGAAGGCGTTGTAGAAGCTCTGTGTCTCGCGCTTCTCGTAGGCCGCGTCCTGCCACTCATCCGCGAAGGCCGCGGCCCGAGCGCGGACCTCGTTCCAGGACAGGCGCACAGCTTACAGAAATCCTTCAGGACGCAAACGCTACCCGGCTTCGAGCGCTGTGCCTGAAATCTGCGGCTGCCAAGGTATCTGTGCGCTATTGATAAACTGCCAGAGATTCCCCGGAAGATAGCCGTCCACACTCCCACCGTTCAGTTCCGTAATGAGAAACCATGTCTCTCCAAGCCGCCCCCGAAGCACGGCAGCGAGATCCCTTGCACTAAGGCTGGAAACCACCACGGCCGCATTCGGAAACGGCTGCACCCACGTGGTTACCGCTGCTGTGTTGTTGAGGATTGCCTGAGCCTGCAATGGAGGACACAGGTTGCTGTAAGTGAACAAGTAAGCCTTCATGCTCGCGGTTCCTCCTGTTGCTCGTTTCGACCGTCGGCATCGTCTTCGCCGTTTTCCGTGACTGGATTGCCAATTGCGGGGTCCAGTACTTCCGCGGGCAAAAGCCCATCTTTAGCAACCACTCGCTGTAGCTCTAACTGTTCCATGCGCACCCGAAACTCCTCGGATTGCAGCCGATCCGGGTCCTCCTTGGCGAACCTGCCGTAGTGTCGGAGGTACATGGCAACAATAACGAGGATTCCGAGCATGCAAAGAGCGCTAAAGCTTGGCACGCTTTTAATTACGGCCACCTCCAGGAACAGCCAGGCCGCAAATATCAGAATCGGAACTAGGAGCAGCAACGGGATTAGCGGACCCATCGCCGTTCCCCTCTTGATCAGCGCAGTTCCGCTCTGATGTAGCCCACCGAGGTATTCTCTTGCTGACTCCAAGGATTCCTCAAGTTTCATGTCCCGTATTCCTCAATCTCTTCAAAGGGAATAGGCGCCAGGACAAACACCTCGCCAAGACAGCCACGGGACTTGCGCCCGCGCAACCTCGCAGGGTCTCAGCCTTGATCAGTATCACCACGTTCACCCAACACTGCATTGAACTGTGAGGTTCGGATGATACAACAGTACAAGGTCGAATCCGGCGACTCCCCCGCAGAACAGCTATCAGGGAACCACTGATCCACCCAGCGAGATATACCCGATCGGGAAATTTTTACTTGAAAGCCTCCCGACGCTCGGCTATTGTCCCGATCGGGAAATAATCATGACGCCAAAAGACATCGGCGAGGTCATTCGCCAAACCCGCAAGGCGCAGGGATTGCGTCAAGATCAACTAGCGGCCGCGGCCGGGGTCGGGCAGCGCTTTCTGGTCGAGCTGGAGGCCGGTAAATCGACCGCGCAGATCGGCAAGGCCCTCAACGTTCTCGCGGCCCTTGGCTGCAGCCTCACCATCAAAGCCTCGAACGCCGACACGCCACGACAAGGGCCTTGAGCATTCCAGGGCACCCACGACGCACACTCTGAAACCAGCGAGCGAGCGCTTTCCCGGCATAACGGAAAACGAAGCCTTCTGCATGCGCTTGGCTCAGGGCATCGGCTTGAACGTTGCGCCAGTCAAGATCGGGACCATCGGCAACCGACGAGTATGCTGACATCACAAGCGCATCAGCTTCTCCGCATTCGGCGTCAACGAGGCATCGAAGGCCGTCGCTGGGCTGCTGGGCGTGTCCCAGCCGCCGAAGTTGGTGCCGAACACCAGCCGTTCCTGACCGACTGCTTTGAGCAGCAGATGGCGCGCTGCCTCACCCTCCACGTGGGCGTCGTACCAGAGTTTGCGCGCCTCAAAGCGAAAGCCGCGCTCACGCACCGACTCCGGCGCCCAGGACCGGAGCCGCGCCATGCCTTCGTAACGCCCCATGAGGAAGGGCAGCGCACCGCCGCCGTGGGAGATGCAGATGTCCACCTCGGGATGCCGTTCCAGCACGCCGCCGAAAACCAGGTTTGCCACCGCCAAGGACTCGTCATAGGCGTAGCCGACGATCAGGCCCAAGTCGAAGTGGTTCAACCGCTCGTCCGCTGGCGGGTTGGCACCGTCGGTGGAGGCGGGGTGCAAGAACAAGGGCACGTTCAAGGCGACTAGGGTTCGGTAGAAGTCATCCAAGCGAGGGTCGTAAAGCGGAAAGGGGTAGTCGGTACCAGTGTGGGCGGCGGTCAATCCCAATTCCTTCACGGCCCGCTCCAACTCCCGGCAAGCCGCCTCCGGGTCTTGCATGGGCAGCGCCGCGGCGCCGAGCAATCGGTCCGGATGCCTCGCCACCACTTCGGCCATGGCATCGTTGTGGACGCGGCAGAAGCGCTCGGCGACATCCGCTTCAATGCCGTGGAACATGGTCAGCGGATTGGGCGAAAGCAGTTGCAGGTCGATGCCGAGCTGGTCCATCAGCGCCAAGCGCTTGTCCACGTCCATGAACACCGTGCCCCGGTAGGCCATGGGCTTCATCCGGTAAGCGCCAATGCGGAAGTACGGCACGCCGTCGCCATCCGCCGCCAGTTCCGGGCCGTAGCGTCCCGCCACGCCGAAGCCCTCCTCCAGCACAATGTGGGCGTGCAGGTCGATGACGCGGCGGGCCTTCGGCCCGTTGGAGTTTGGCTGGCGCCAAACTCCCTTCTGATTGGGGCGCTCCGCGGCGCTCATCTGGCTGGTGCCTTAGGCCTTGCCACCAAAGAAGGCGTCGGCTTCCCGGGGCTGCCCTGCCGCGTCGTAAACCGGTTCTTCGTCGGTGACCCGATACATCCGGTTCCAGTTGTTGACGATGCCGTACTTGCCCAGCACCGTCTTCATGTCCTCATAGTTCTGGTGCTTGAAGTGGGCCGCCAAGGTCGGGGCGTCGTCCCAAAGCTCATAGACCTGGATGCGGGTCGGCACGCAGGGGTCGGCAGCGAAGCAGTAGGCCTGGCAGCCGGGCTCCTCGTCCCGGGTGGCCTTTTGCACCGGCCCGGTCTCAAGAACCGCTTGGTCGCGGTCGGCTTGGGTGGCAAAATCGATCATGGCGGCAACAACGATCATGGGTTCTCCCGTTCTTCTTTCCTAGTGAACGCCATTAGTCAGGCGATTGTTCGTTTAAGCATACACTGCGGAAACGACGAAGTTCGGCATCAACGACATCCGGTGATTCGCCCCACCGGCTCTGGACGGGGGTTCAGCCGCCGCCAGCGCCCGCCGCCCGACGAGACATGATCAAGTCGTATGACGCCTTGATCTCCGCGGTGCGCTCGGTTGCCGCCCGCATCATGTCCTCGGGCAGGCCCTTGGAGATCAGCTTATCTGGATGATGCTGGCTGATCAGGCGCCGGTAGGCGCGCTTGATGTGGGCGTCGCTGTCCGTAGGAGAGACGCCCAAGGCCCGGTAGGCGCCGTCAATATCAGCCTGGCGGGACGGCCGCCCACCACCACTTTGGTGCGCCCGTCCCGCCATGGCCGCCACTAGCGCTTCGACCTGTCGAAATGCGACCTCCGGTATGCGCAACCGCCGGGCAATCTCGTGCAGCACGCCGCGCTCCGCGGCACCGACCTCGCCGTCCGCCCAAGCCGCCGACATCTGGATTTGCAGGAATACAAACTTCAATTGCGCTGCCCGCCCATAGGCCGCTTGGAAAGCATCCAGCGCATCGGCCAAGTCGAAGTCCGGCGCCTTTCCGGCTCGGAACATGGCTCTGGCCTCCGCCCGGCGCGCCTCGCTCAAGCGCAACTGGTCCATCACCAACTCAGCAGCGCGAATCTCCTCCGCCGACACCCGGCCGTCGGCCTTGCAGAGGTGTCCCATGACCGCAAAAGTGGTGTTGAAAAAGGTCGTGTGGTCCCGAGCGCGGCCGAATCCGACGCCACCACCGGCTACCCGATTCGAGTCCACCAGGTGGCCAAGGACCAAGCCGATCAGCGCGCCGATCGGCCCGCCAATCACAAAACCGAGGATGCCCCCAACGACCTTGCCGCTAATGCCCACGAGGCGCTCTCAAGCCCTCCGCTGCACGTTGGCTAGAGCCCGCCCGTGACGTACAGGCATTGGCCAGTGACCCAACTCGCGGCCGGCGAAGCCATGAATACGACGGCTTGGCCGATGTCCTCCGGGGCGCCGAGACGGCCCAAGGGGACGCCGATGAGCTTCTCGATCGGCTTGCCTTCGGGGAAGTTGGTGGATTGATTGAAGTTCTCGGTCGGAATTGGACCGGGCGCGACCGCGTTGACGCGAATCTTGGGGGCCAACTCCGCAGCCAAGGTCTGGGTGAGGCTGTTGACTGCCGCCTTGGAGGCACCGTACGGGCCATTCTTGAGTTGCGGCCCCATGGCTGCTCGCGAGGAGATGTTGATGATGCTGCCTGATTCCATGGCCGCAGCCGCCCGCACCGCCCCCATCCACACCGCCTTGAGATTCAGGTCGCGCGGCGCATCACAGCGCTACTCCGGGGGG
>VYDB01000087.1 GCA_009843635.1 Gammaproteobacteria bacterium | reverse complement strand
AAAAATCAATGACTTACGCCCGAAATGACGCTGAGTTGCGGAAGTCGGGCTAGCGTTGTCGACGACTTTCTGGCGGACGCTGAGAACCTAGCCAAGGGGCCGTACCTTTCCATCGACCTGCCCTTCCAAGGTGCCCCGGAAGGCGGCGAGCCGTTTCCTGAAATTCCCTTTGGTCACACGCCCCATCGCCATCAGCGCATCGCGTTCGGTCGGCTTGCGCGGGGGCAGTCCACCATCGTGGCCACCGGCACCGGCTCCGGCAAAACCGAGTGCTTCCTCTATCCGGTCCTCGAGCACTGCCGAAAAAACGCAGGCGAGCCGGGCATCAAGGCGATTCTCATCTACCCCATGAACGCGCTGGCGTCCGACCAAGCGAGGCGCATTGCCAGCATCATTCATGGCACGCCTTCATTGAACAGCCGGGTGACGGCCGGGCTGTACGTTGGCGAAGGAGACGCAACCGGGCGCGAGCGCATGGCGCCCGATCACCTCGTCGAGAGCCGCGATGTGCTGCGGCAGCAGCCCCCGGACATCCTGCTCACCAACTACAAGATGCTCGATCTGCTTTTGACCCGGCCCATAGATTACCCGCTGTGGCAGCACAACGCCGCCGAAACCTTGCGCTTTCTGGTGGTTGATGAGCTGCACACCTTCGACGGCGCCCAAGGCACCGATCTCGCCTGCCTCATCCGGCGTTTGCGTACCCGGCTGCAGGCGCACGAGGGGCTGGTCTGTGTGGGCACATCGGCCACGATCGGAGGGCCGGGCGATGAACAGGCCGTGCTCGGCTACGCGTCCAGCGTTTTTCGCCAGCCGTTCGCGCCAGGCGCCATTGTGGGCGAAGTGCGCCAGAGCATCGATGAGTTTCTAAAGGACGCCATCATCAGCGCTTATCTCCTGCCCACGCCGGATCTCGCGCATCGGGTGGACCCAAACGGCTACGAGTCGCTTGAAGACTACATCCGCTCCCAGCATGAGCTGTTCTTCGGCGAACCGCCCGAAGGCGATTTCGAATCCATGGGTTGGCGCATCAGGCTCGGCGCAAGGCTGCGCGAACACGCCACCTTCGTGAACCTGTTGCGGGTGCTTGACGGGTCAAAGCCAACGCCCTTCGACACCGTGCTGAGCCGCCTGCACCGCACTCTGCCCACGGCGAGCATCGCAGACGCTAAGCATGTGCTGAACGCCCTTTGCGCCTTGATCTCCGTCGCTCGCGAACGGGGCAGCAGCGAGGGGAGCAAGCCAACCGCGTTTCTCAACGTGAAGCTGCATGTCTGGATACGCGAACTGCGCCGCATGGTTTGCAGCCTGTTCGACGAGGTGGGGGACGACGATGGGAGCAAAAAGCATCGCCTGCGGCATTCCGACGACTTGAAGCCGGACCAAGACGGGCTGCACCTGCCGTTGGTGCAGTGCCGGGAGTGCCATGCCACCGGCTGGGGCGGCTTCAAACCCTCAGGCACCCCCCATGTGGGCCGCGACTTGCGCACTTTCTACAACCGCTTCTTCTCGCGTGATGTGGATGTCAGCACCTTCTTTCCGGTGGGGGAGGACGAACACCCGCCTAGCAGTGCGAGAGGCCAAGAATTCCAAATCTGCGGCCAATGCGGTTATCTAGCGCAGCCGGATGCGACGAGCTGCCCTGGCTGCGGAGAGAAGCGCCTGATTCGGGTTTTTCGTCCCAATGCGGTGCGCAACAGAAGATTCAGCCGCGACTGCGCATTCTGCGGCGCGTCCGATGCGCTCATCATTTTGGGTGCGCGGGCTTCCAGCCTGCTCAGCACGGCGCTGGCGCAGCTTTTCGCTTCCCGCCACAACGACCACCACAAGGTCATCGCCTTTTCGGACAACGTGCAGGACGCCGCTCATCGCGGCTCGTTCTTCGCGGCGCGAACTTGGCGCAATAGCCTCCGCGCCGCGGCGGCTCAGGTGGTCGAGAGGGAAGACGGCATCTCGCTTGCGGAACTGCCGAGCAGGGTCGTTGCTTGGTGGGGTGATGCGGATGTCAACGCCGAAGCCTTTGATGAAATCCGCTTCATCAGCGAGTTCCTTGCCCCGGACCGGCTTTGGCTGAAGGACTTTGAGGCGTTGCGGCGCGACGGGAAGTTACCCCCGGGTTCAGATCTCCGATCCATCGTCGAGCGCCGGATGCATTGGGACGTGCTGGCGGAAATGACTTGGCGAGCCGCCATCGGGCGTACCCTGGAACGTACGCACACGGCCGTAGCCGGCTTTGACCGAGAAGCCTTGCTGGAGGCTTGCGATCAGGCGGGCCTGCGAATCCGTGAGGAGTTCGGCGACTTTCGCACGATCAGCGAGCTGGCCGTGCGCGCCTTGGTGCTGGGCGTGGTGCGCCACATGAAGGACCGCGGTGCGGTGCGAAGCTCCGCCTTCGACGGCTACTTGCGCTACGGTGGCAATCCGTTCGCCATCCGTGACATCGCGTTGCAGGATTTCGGTGGACGCTCCAATCTGCCCGTATTCCCCGCGCCAGTGAAGGAGGATCAGGGCATCGAGGCATTGGCCGGGGCGAGCAAATCCTGGTATCGGGCGTGGGCCGAGAAGGTACTGACCCCGGTGAACGTGGTTGTTGCCAGCAGGGACGCACCCGCCGTGCTGCAGGTGGTGATGGCGGCGTTGCAGGACACCGGCTTGGTATGCGTTCTGCCGGGCCGTAAGACGCAGGTCTGGGCGCTTGAGCCCGAGCGGCTCTACGTGACCTCGGAGACCGCCGTGATGTTGTGCCCCTCTTCGCGGCGAACGCTGGTGGTGCCCGCCCAGGAAGCGGATTTGTGGCAGGGCACGCCCTGCCTCGATCTGGCCACCCAGGAAGACTACGCCGAAACCACGCCCACCCATCCCACTTGGGCAGGCCAGCTCTACCGCGACGCCGACATTCGGCGCATCGTTTCCGCCGAGCACACGGCACTCGTGACCCGGCAGGAGCGCGACCGGTTGCAGGAGCGCTTTGCCGCCGATGAACGCAAACCCTGGGATCCGAACCTGCTCTCTGCCACCCCAACTCTGGAACTCGGCGTGGACATCGGCAGCCTTTCCAGCGTCATCCTCTGTTCCGTACCACCCGCGCCCATGAACTACGTTCAGCGCGTAGGCCGCGCCGGGCGCCGCGATGGCAACGCCTTGGCAATGACGGTGGCCACCGGTCAGCCTCACGACCTGTACTACTACGGGGAACCGATGGAGATGCTCGGCAGCCGCGTGGAGCCGCCGGGCATCTTCCTGAATGCGCCAGCGGTACTCGAACGCCAACTCACAGCATTTTGTTTCGACTGCTGGGTGGCAAGCGGCGTCGATGAGCGAGCGGTGCCCCGGCGGATCGGAACCGTGCTGGACAACGTGGACAAGAGCAATCTCTCCGGCTTCCCCTACCCCCTCTTCGACTTCATCGCCGAAAACGGGGATCAGTTGCTGGGCCGCTTTTTCCAAGCCTTTGACACGGACCCAAGCACCGGGGAGGCGGAACTTGACGAGGCCTCCCAAGATTACCTGACGCACTTCCTGAACGGCGCGGACCCCGAGGATTCGTTGCGGCTGCGCATCCTCAAGCGCCTGACCGAAGTGGTCAGCGACCGCAAGGCGCTGCGCAACGACGTCGACGTGCTGCGCAACCGCATAAGAGCGCTCGAAATAGCCGCCTCCGACGAAGCCACCGAAGCCGACATCAAGGCTCTGACTTCCGAGCGCACCGCGCTGCAGCGCCTATTGGCCAATCTAAACAGGCGCAACACCTTCGGCTTTCTCACGGATGAAGGGCTGTTGCCCAACTATGCGTTTCCTGAGCACGGCGTCACGCTGAACTCGGTAATTTTTCGACACACCGGGGACGGGGACGAGGAATCCGATGACGACCCAATTGTCTTTGACTACCTGCGTCCCGCCGTTGCCGCACTGGGCGAATTCGCCCCGGAAAACGAGTTCTACGCCGGTGGCCGCCGCGTGGCCATCCGCCGCATTGACACACGGGTTTCGCCCATCGAGCGATGGCGGCTGTGCCCGTCCTGTGCCTATTGCGAGAACATCGACGCGGGCGACCGGCATGCGGCCTGCCCCCGCTGCGGCAACCCGCTTTGGGCGGACGCCGGGCAAAGGCGCGAAATGCTGCGCCTGCGGCTTGTGCATGCCGCAACGCCCGACCGCCACAGCCGCATCATGGACGAGCGCGATGACCGTGAGCCCTTGTTTTACACCCGGCAACTGGTGGCTGACTTTCCGCCCGATTCCGTTGACCGAGCCTTTGCCGCCACGGATGCTGCGCAGCCGTTCGGCTTCGAGTACATCCCCTCCGCCACCTTCCGCGAGATGAACTTTGGCCGTTTCGACGAGTTGGATTCGCCTACTGACTTCGCGGGCGAGCACATGCCGCGCAAGGGCTTTTCCCTGTGCCGCAAGTGCGGCGGCGTACAAGGCCGGGACGGCGAAGTACAGCACACGCGCACCTGCACAGCCCGCGGCGAAGGGTCCGTTGCCGATTGCCTGTACCTGTACCGCGAGTTCGACTCCGAAGCCGTGCGCATCCTGATTCCCGCTGTAGGCTCGCTCGATGCCGAGCAGCGCTTCAGCTCCTTCATCGCCGCCTTGGAATTGGGCTTGCGCCGTCGGTTCGCCGGCGCGGTGGACCACTTGCGGGTAATGACCTGCAAGTTTCCGGCTGCGGAATCCGGCGTACAGCAGACCTTTCTAATGCTTTACGACACGGTGCCCGGCGGCACGGGGTACCTCAAGCAGATGATGAGCGACCCGGACAACCTGCTGGAAGTTTTGCACCTGGCCCGGGATGCCATCGCCCAATGCGAATGCAGCGCCGACCCCATGAAAGACGGCTGCTACCGTTGCGTTTACGCCTATCGGCGGAGCTACGACATGGCCGGCACCTCCCGCACCGTCGCGCTGGCCATACTGAACGCGATGTTGGAGCAAGCAGAGTCGCTGGAGGAAGTGCCGGGTTTGCGTTCCGTGAAGGTCAATCCGTTGATGGAAAGCGAATTGGAGGCGCGGTTCGTGGAGGCGCTGGGCCGCATCGAGGTGGACGGCGAACCGGTGCGGGTGCGGGAGGAGATCGTCGGCGGCAAACCGGGGTTTGTGCTGTCCACCGGCAAGCATACCTATTTCATGGAACCGCAAGCGGACCTGGGCAACGCCCAGGGGGTGGCACTCCCCAGCCGCCCCGACTTCCTGATCCGCCCTGCGAGAACATCGACCGATTGCCCACCAATAGCCGTGTTCACGGACGGTTTCAAACATCATCGCAACCGGACGAATGAAGATTCGGCCAAGCGCATGGCCTTGGTTCGCGCTGGCTACTTGGCATGGTCGCTGACGTGGCAGGACATCGAAGAGGGATTGGGCAGCGGCGCCCCGCCCTTGGGTTGGCTGGGCATGAAAGATGGTGCAATGACCTCGTTGCAGCAGGCTCTGGACCGCCGTTGGGAAACGGGCAGGGTTCGTTCGGCGCTCCGGGAACCTTCCTTGAAAGGGCTGGTTCGATACTTGCGCAACCCAGACACCTTGGCCTGGAAGCGTGCGGTCTTCACCGAACTGCTCGGCCTCTTCCAGCCCGCCGAGATGCAGAGCCCGGCATTGCAGGCTCGGTTCTTCAATTTCGTCAAGCAACTGCCGTCCGCGGTTCAAGACCAGATGGCCGATCTGCCACCGGAAACCGCTTTCGCTGGGATAGGCCCTTGGCGCGGCGGGATGCCTGAGTTTGTCCAACTGTTGGTGGCGCTCCCCTTGGCGGCCGTCGAGGCGGCTGAGCCAGACGCCATGGCGGTTGCTCTGCACTTGGACGACACGCAGCCTGAGGACAGGGACTATCAACAGCAATGGAACGACACCTTAAGGTTCTACAACTTGGCGCAATTCCTGCCGGGCGCTTGGTGGACAACCGTACGTGGTACGCCTCACGGCATCTACCCCGAGTACCCCGATTTCGCCGAAGCGGGCTCGGTCGGCGAGACGCCCAACGCCGCTTGGACGGAGGCGGTGTCCCTGGCCATTGCCGCGCTCCGTCCCGTCCTGTTGGCACTCGCCGAAGATGGGCTGCCACCACCCGAAGTGGGCTTCGAATTGCAGGACGCTTCCGGCGAAGTAGTATCGGAAGCGGAACTGGCTTGGGAGACCAACCGAGTCGCCGTGCTGCTGGATGGCGCGGCAAGCAGCGCGTTTACAGAATCCGGATGGCAGGTTCTCAGCGCTGACGAACCCAACCTCGAATTTCAGCTACGAAACGTGCTGATTGCGGAGGAGTCCTCATGAGCGATGTGCGAATGGCCATGTCGACCGACTTTTCAAAGCGACGCACTGAGGGCGGTGAGGCCGCCGAGGAGAGCGACGAAGCGTGAACCTAAATACTCTGGCTAACTCACTCACCACCTTTAGACTGGTTGCTTTCGATGAGTCTGGGCCGCGGGGAACGTCGAGCCACCGCAGACTTGTGTGCAACATCGATGGTGGCGGCAAGCTCGCGATCTGGGGTGGGGAGGAATCGATGGACAATATCAATGCCGTGGTTCGCGCTGGCATGCCCTGTAGCGTGGCGTGCGAGTCCATTCCACCACCGCAAACATTCAAACGGCGATACGGACACTCGCATTGGGTGCCGGAGAGCGCTCGATTGCGGGTTGTTGAGGAAACGCGCAGCGAGCGCTACGAGGCCGATTGGACGGAAGCAATGGCACTGGTGGCTGCCCCGCTCAGACCCGCCCTGCTGCCGCTCGCCAAAGACGGGCTGCCGCCGCCCGAAGTGGGTTTCGAGCTTCAGGGCGCCGATGGCGAAGTGGTCGCGGAAGCGGAGCTGGCTTGGGAGGCCCAGCAGGTCGCCGTGCTGCGGGGCGGGGCGGAAGCCGGCCCGTTCGTTGAAGCCGGGTGGCATGTGTTCGACTTTAAAGAGGCTCGCTTGGAAGCCCAGCTACGAACCGTACTGAATGCCGAGGAGTCCTCATGAGCGGTGTGCGAATGGCCATGTCGGCGGATTTTCTGACCGCGTTCGCCAAGTTGCCATCGCAGCAACAGCGGGGCGTTCGCGCCATGATCACGCGCTTTGAACGTGATTCGAAAGCAACGGGCCTGAACTACGAGAGGATCGCCAATGCGAAGGATCCAAACATGCGCTCCCTGCGCATTGACGGCAGCTATCGCGCCATTGTTCTAAAGCCCGCGCAAGGCAACATGCACATGCTGCTGTGGGCGGACAAGCACGATGAAGCCTATCAATGGGCCACCCGCCATGCCTGCAGCATCAACGTGGAAACCGGTGCGCTGCAGGTGTACGAACCTCGGCAGGTTGCTGACCCAGACAGTCCGCCAGCGACGACGGACAAGGCGCGCGCCTTCGGCGAACTCAAACGTCGGGAACTCATGCGTCTTGGCGTACCCGCGGAGATGACCGATGAAGTCCTTGAGCTTCAAGGCGAAGCAGAACTGGAGGCGATGGCCCCGCGCCTCCCGATCGAGGCGTACGAAGCGCTGTACCTCTATCTGGCAGGCGAATCCTATGACGAGCTCGTGCGTGCGCGGGAGGCCCCCGCTGAGCCGGTGGATGCCTCGGACTTCGCCACCGCCCTGGAGCATAACGATTCCCGAAGCCGCTTCGTGGTCATTGAGGATGACTTGGAACTCGAGGAGATGTTCAACGCACCGCTGGAGCGCTGGCGTGTCTTCCTGCACCCGTCGCAACGACGTTTGGTGGAGCGCAGTTGGAACGGCCCAGTGCGGGTGCTCGGCGGCGCCGGCACGGGTAAAACGGTGGTCGCCATGCACCGGGCGCGTTGGTTGGCGCGCACTCTGCCAGCAGACCACCGCATCCTGTTCACCACGTTCACCCGCAACCTGGCCGCCGACATTGCCAACAACCTGCAAGCCATTTGCTCAGCGGAGGAATTGAAGCGCATCGAAGTGACCAACTTGGACCGTTGGGTGCAGCGTTTCCTGCGCGGACGGCGCTACCGGTTCCGCTTGGTGTTCGGGCGAGAGGAGGAGGCTTGGCGAGAGGCATTGGCGAAGAAGCCAGACGGTATGACATTTCAGGACACCTTCTACGAACATGAGTGGGAGCAGGTGATTCAGTCCCGAGGCGTCGATTCCCGCGAGGAGTACCTGCACGTCTCCCGCACCGGTCGGGGCGTACGCTTGAACCGCGCGGCGCGGGCGCGGGTTTGGCCGGTATTCGAGGAGTACCGCGTCCAGTTGGCGGAGCGCGGCGTTTTGGAAGTGGCGGACTGCTACCGGGCGGCCGCCGCGCTTTTGGAGGAGGACCGACGGGGTGGGGATTTCGCTGCCGTCATTGTTGATGAAGCCCAGGACTTGGATGCGCCTGCATGGCAACTGATTCGGAGCCTGGCCCCAAGTGGTAAGGACGACCTGTTCATTGTTGGCGATGCGCATCAGCGCATCTACTCGCGCCGTCGTGTGGTCCTAAGCCATTGCGGCATCGACATTCGGGGCCGTGCGCGCAAACTCCGCCTGAACTACCGCACCACAGAGGAAACCTGCCGATGGGCAACGGACTTGCTTGAAGGCCGCCCCATCGACGACTTGGACGGCGGGCGTGACGACAACAAAGGCTTGCGCTCCGTCGCCCATGGGCCAGCGCCCGTTGTGCGGCACTTCTCCAATCGAGCCGACCAAGCCGCTTGGCTAATCGAGCATCTCGCGGCCTTGGAAGCGCAGGGCGAGCCGTTGCGTGGCGTATGCATCGTCGCCCGCACTCGACCAGAGCGCGATGCCATCGGTCGGGAACTGAGTGAAGCAGGGTTGTCCGTCGAAGTGCTGGAGACGGACTCACCAGACGATTCGGCATCCGGCGTTCGTCTAGCCACCATGCATCGGGTCAAAGGCTTGGAGTTCGATCACATCGTCATCGCCAGCGCGAATGCCGACACCCTGCCCTTGCCTGCCGCCATCGCCGCGGCCGACAGCCCTGCCGCAGCGGAAACCGCCGAACGCTCGCTGCTGTACGTCGCCGCCACCCGTGCCAAGAAGGAACTGCTGGTGCTCAGCTTTGGCGAGCCCAGCCCCTACCTCCAATAGCTCACGGCCCCTGCTCCTGCCACCACTGGGGCGGCAGCGGCTTTTGCTCCGGCCAAATCTGATTCAGGGTGTCCGCTTCGAATACCTCGCCGCCCTTGACCACCAAGGCGAGGTCGGCGGTGTTGCGGATGTTGTTCATCGGGTCGCTGTTCAGCACGACGAGGTCGGCCAGCTTGCCGGCCTCGACGGTGCCGATGTCTTGGGCGACGCCGATGATTTCGGCGCCGTGGCGGGTGGCGGCGGTCAGCGCTTCGGTTGGGGTCAAGCCGCCGCTGGCCAGGGCCCAGAGCTCCCAGTGGTAGCCGAGGCCCTGCAGTTGGCCGTGGGCGCCGACGCCCACTCGGCCGCCGGCGCGGATGATCTTGGCGGCATTCGCCGCAACTTGGGGGAAGCTGTATTCGCGTTCGTGGAACCAAAAGCGGCGCAGGGTGCGCGCCGCCAAAAAGGGCAGTGGCGTGAAACGGCGCAGCTTCGCATCGTCGTGGGGCGTTTCGGTGGTGTAGAAGAAGTTCTCCGCCCAGGGTCCGCCATAGGTGACCAGCAGCGTCGGCGTGTAGCTCATGCCGGAGCGGGTGACCAGTTCCACGGTGTCGGCGTGCAGGTCCACGATGGGAAAGTTGTGCTCGTTGCCGCTGAAGCCGTCGATGGCGTGGGTCATGTTGAGCTTCATGTCCAGGGCGCCTTCGGTGGTCGGCATCAGCTTCAGCTTGCGCGCGGCCTGGGCGAGCCATTGGCGCTGGCGGCGGTTGCCGGAGATGTAGGCCTTGAGGTTGTGGACCCGGTAGTGGTCCCGGTAGCGCGTCAGCACCGCCTCGGCATGGCGGGCGGAGCGGAATTCGTTGTGGTTGAAGATGCCGGGGCCGGTGGATAGCGCCCTAGGGCCGATCAGCAGGCCGGCGTCGATCAGGTCTTCATAGGCCAGGATGTCCGTGGTGCTCGGCTGCACGTCGAGCCCCGTGGTGACGCCGTAGGCGAGGTTGGCGAGGAAGGTGGGGTTGCTGCCGCCGTGCACGCGGCGCAACACCCGGAAGTGGGCGTGGGTGTCCACGTAGCCGGGCAGGATGGTGTTGCCCGCTAGGTCGATGCGCTCCACGTCGGTGGGAATGTCCACCGCGTCGCGTTCGCCCACAGCCAGGATCCGGTCGGCTTCGATGAGGACCACGCCGTCTTCGATAGGAGGCGCGTCCGCCACCATGCTGTGAATCCGGGCGCCGACCAGTGCAACCCTGCCCTCGGGACGATGCCGGGGGCGGTAGATTTCGATGGCCATGGAACGCACCGAGGGGTCGGCCTCCAGCAGCGGCTGGTCGTCCTTCCTAGCGCCGTCGCCGCTGTCCGCAACGCCCTCATCGCCGTCGTCCGCGGTTTCCGTCTCGCCGGGTTCGTCCTCTCCCTTGCCTTCGTCTTGTTTTTCGTCGACGTCGAATTCCACGTCCGCCACCGGGCGTTGGTAGATCCGATTGCCGGCGCTCCAATGGAGCTCGTCGCCCGCTGCGCTCCAGCCGAAGAAGTCGGCGCCCACATCGGTGAGGCGGGCCACGGGCAGCGACGGGTCGGCCAGGCTGAGCGCCACGTTGCCCAGGTTGCGGTTCAGCAGCCGGACCAGATGGAGCTGGTTGGCATGGTGAATCAAGGCATGGCGACCGTCAGGCGCGAGCCGGATGTCGGCGGCGCCCACCTCGCCTTCGGCGGAATAGATGCCGGGACCGGTGGCGCTCAGCAGCAGGCGGCGGTCGGTGCCGTCGTAGCGGACCGACATCAGGCCGCTGCCTTCCGCGGCACCAAAGGGGTTCCCCGCAGCGTAGAGATAGATGCGGTCGTCCTCCGGCCCGAAGTGGGGCGGACCGTAGCCGCGGGCGGGCATGATCGTGGTGGCCGGACCACCGTTGGCGGGCAGCCAGATGAGGTCTGACCCGGTTGGCGTCCCGAAGTCGAATTCCCGTTGCCGGCGTTCGTGGCTCGTGGCCCGCAGGGCGATGATGCGCTCACCGTCCGGGGAGAAGACAGGATCGGAGTAGAACCTTGGCCGTTCGGTCAGGCGCTTCGGCTGGCCCCGGCCGTTCGACCGCATGCGCCAGACGTGGCCACCTTCGTCGCTCCAACTGACGAAGGCAACCTGTTTGCCGTCCGGCGAGAAGGCCGGATGGAAGGCCTCCAATCCTTCTGGCGACAGCGCGGTGGTCGCTCCGCGTTCGATCTCGTGCAGATGAATCCGGTTGAAGGCGGAGAAGGCGGCATGGGCGCCATCCGGTGACAGGACGGGCGCTCGAATCAGGCGCGCCTTTACCGGCCCCAAGCCCAGCCGCCAAGGAAACTGCAAGCTCGGCCCCAAGCCGAGCGCCACGTCGGCGGAGAACGGGATGTCGGCGACTTCCCCGGTCTCGATCGATATCCGGCGAATGCCCCCTTCGGCGGTGAAGAACAGGGATTGGCCGTCCGGCGCAAAGGCGTAGCCGGGCAGCAGGTCTCGGGTGTAGCGGGACTCCTGGTCGTCGCGCTGCACCGGGTAGGCCAGCCAGCGGTCCTCGCCGGTCTTGAGATCGCGCAGGCGCAGGCCCGTGTTCTGCTCGAAGCGGGTGCCGTAGGCCAGCAGGCTGCCGTCCGGCGAGAGCCGCGGGCGCATGGCGCTGCCTTGGGCCTCGACAATGGCGTCCTCGGTGCCCTCGCGCAGGTCCCGGCGCGCGATTCGCCATTGGGGAAACATCTGGTTGTAGGAGAAGCCGCCAGCCTTGGTCGCGTAGTACAGGTAACGGCCATCGGGCGAGTACACGGCACCCAAGGCGTTGTGGCGCAGGTTTCTGGGCGTTTTTTTGCCCTCCGGCGCGGCTTGGGTGATCTGCACGCCCTTGCCGCCGTCGATGTGGTAGGCCCAGAGTTCGTAGGTGCCCAGGCCAAAACTGGTCTTCGAGACGATGATGTGCTGGCCGTCCGGCGACCATTCCGGGGAGGCGAAGTCGCCGCGCTCTCCCGGGCTGGCCAGCTTCTCCGGTTCGCCGCCGTCCAAGGCCAGGGTCCAGAGCGCGATGGCGCCGTCACGGTCGGAGACGAAGGCGATGCGCTGGCCGTTCGGCGAGAAGCGCGGCTGCGCATCGTAGCCCATGCCTTGGGTGATGGCCTTGGCGGTGCCGCCCTCGATGGGCAGCAGGTAAAGGTCGCCGAGGATTTCGAGCGCCAGTTGATCCCCCGACGGGGCGACGTCCAAGGATAGCCAAGTGGCCTCATCGACGGTAAAGCGAGCCTCCCGCTCGGCCTTGAGCGGGAGGCCCGGCTCTGACTCTCCCAGCGCCATGCCAGCGGTGAGGCCGGCTGCCGCAACGAGCAGATGACCCGCAGCACGGCGCAGTGGGGTCATTAACCTCTCCCCGCTGGTGGGTGGTGGATGGCGGCGCGGTTAGGCCGTCGGCTCGTACTTCAACATGACGCGGGAGCCGTCGGCCAACCCGTTGCGGAAGCGTGGCCCCCAAGTGTCCCACTCTGCGCTGTACTTGCCGCCCATGACTTCAAGCACCTGCCCCTGAACGGCGGCGTCCGTCTCGATGCTGGCGTTGGCGCCGACCATCGGCAGCGCCTTGTAGCCACCGTCCGCTCGGTGCCAGGTTCCGACGTCGCCGACCCAGATTCGGGCCTGGGACAGCCCTTGGCGTATGGCCTCGGCTCGCCAGGCTTCCGTCGCGGTGACGACGTACATGGCGCCGCCGAAGCTGGCGAACCAGATCTCGGCTTGGCAGCGGCTTTCCGCGCCGTTGGACTGAATGGGCGTGAGGTAGATGAGGGGCGAGGCCTCGGCGGCGGCGCGCCAGCCCGGCTCGGCCCGGCCGAGGACGGGCAGCAGGGGCAAAGCAGCAGCGGTGGCCGAGGTCTTGAGCAGGGTTCGTCTCGAAATCATGGGTTTAACTCCTGGAACGGTCGGTGGAAGGTTCGGGAAGCTCGGATTCGCATTCCTCCTCGATGACGAAGAAGCGCATCCTCGGCCGGTCGAAGAGGCGCTCTTCGTCGGCGACGATTTCCGCAGCCGCCTCTGGGGCGGACAGCACTCGACCGCAAGCCTCGAAGGTGGCGCGGTCGGGATACCAAATCTCCAGCACCACGTCGAAGTCCGCCTCCGGCGTCTCGCCGGTGTCCCGGCTTGGGGAGGGCGTGATGAAACGGCGCATATAGCGGCTGGCGAAGCCGGACAGGTACTTTTCGCCAATGACGCGGTGGTGGGTTTCGTAGTAGGCGCGAAACTCCGCCACCGTCATGCCGGGACGGCGCGGGAGCAGGCCAATGGTCTTGATCACAGCAGGTCTCCGAGATTTAGGCCGGGATGGATACGGCAGGAATGGAATCGCCGGTCGCAGGGCGGGCCCAGAGCTTCGGCCCGGACTCATGCACGGACTCGCCCCGGGTGTCCACGGCCACCGTCACCGGCATGTCGCGCACTTCAAATTCGTGGATGGCCTCCATGCCGAGATCCGGGAAGGCCAGCACCCGGGAGCCGGTGATCGCCTTGGACACCAGGTAGGCCGCGCCGCCGACGGCGATCAAGGAAGTCGCATCAAAGTCGCGAATCGCCGCAATGGCCTGCGGGCCGCGCTCGCCCTTGCCGATCATGCCCATCAGCCCGGTGCGCTCCAACAAGGTGCGGGTGAACTTGTCCATGCGGGTGGCCGTGGTCGGGCCGGCTGGCCCCACCACTTCTTCGCGCACCGGATCGACCGGCCCCACGTAGTAGATGAAGCGGCCGGCCAGATCCACGGGCAGGGGCTCACCCGCATCCAGCAATTCAACGAGCCGCTTGTGCGCCGCATCCCGCCCGGTCAGCATGCTGCCGGACAGCAACAGGGTGTCGCCGGCCCGCCACTCGCGCATTTCGGAGCGGGTGATGGTTTGCAAGTTCACCCGCCGCACCTCATCGCCCAGATCGAAGGCGATATCCGGCCAGTCGTTCAGATCCGGCGGCTCGAAACGGGCGGGGCCGCTGCCGTCCAAGGTGAAGTGGACGTGCCGGGTGGCGCTGCAGTTGGGAATGACGGCCACCGGCTTGTTGGCGGCGTGGGTGGGGTACTCCTTCACCTTCACGTCGAGCACGGTGGTCAGGCCGCCCAGGCCCTGGGCGCCGATGCCGAGCGCATTGACCTTGTCGAACAGCTCCAGGCGCAGCGCCTCGCTGCGATTGGCCGCACCGCGGGCTTGCAGATCATGGATGTCGATGGGTTCCATCAGCGCTTCCTTGGCCAGCAGCATCGCCTTCTCCGGGGTGCCGCCGATGCCGACGCCGAGTAGCCCCGGCGGGCACCAGCCCGCGCCCATGGCGGGCACCACGGAAAGCACCCAGTCGGCCACCGAATCGCTGGGGTTGAGCATTGCGAACTTGGCCTTGGCCTCGCTGCCGCCGCCCTTGGCCGCGACTTCCACCCCCAGTGCGTCGCCGGGGACGAGGCGGGTGTGGATCACCGCTGGTGTGTTGTCCTTAGTGTTGGTGCGCGCCCCGTCGGGGTCGGCAAGCACCGACCCGCGCAGCACGTTGTCTGGGTGCAGGTAGCCCTGCCGCACGCCTGCGTTGACCATGTCCTCGACGCCCATTTCGGCATCCCAGCGCAGCTCCATGCCGACCTCCAGAAACACGTTGACGATGCCGGTGTCCTGGCAAATGGGGCGCTTGCCCAAGGCGCACAGGCGCGAGTTGACCAGCACCTGCTTGAGCGCCGCCTTGGCCGCAGGGGACTCTTCCTTTTCATAGGCCTCGGCCATGCCGCGAATGAAGTCCGGAGGATGGTAGTAGGAGATGTACTGCAGCGCGTCCGCCACGCTTTGAATCAGATCGTCCTGCTTGATGACGTTCATGGGGTCGTTCCGGCGATTTGTGCGTATCATAATGCCTTGAAGCCATGAAACGTCCAGCCGACCAACCCCAAGTGGACCCGATCACGCTCGAAGTGCTGCGCGGGCAACTCGATGCGGTGGCCGAAGAGATGCAGCTCATCGTGCTGAAGAGCTCCCATTCGTCCATCGTCTCGGAGTCGCTCGATGCGACCTCGGCGCTGTTTGACCTGGCTGGAATGACCACCGCCCAAGCGGTGGCCATACCCATCCACCTTGGCGTGCTCGCGGAGCTCGGCCGCCGTTTTGCCGCCGCCTACCCCGCCGGCGTCGCCGAGCCCGGCGACGTTTACGCCATCAACGACCCCTATTCGGGCGGCACCCATCTGCCCGACTTCGCCGTGGCGGCACCGGTGTTCTTCGAGGGTGAACTGGTCGGCTACGCGGTGACCATGACCCACCACCAGGATATCGGCGGTTCCGTGCCGGGCAGCACCGCGGTGCAGGTTTTCGACCACTTCGCGGAGGGCCTGCGGGTGCCCCTGGTACGGCTGGCGCATGCCGGAAAACGCAATTCGGACCTGCTGGAGCTGATGTTCGCCAACAGCCGCACGCCAAGCAACATGCGCGGTGACCTGAACGCCCAGATCGCCGCCTGCAACACCGGGGCTGAACGGGCGGCAGCGGTTTTCGCGCGCTGGGGACGGCCCACCGTGGATGCTGGCGTCGCCGCTTTGCTCGATTACGCGGAACGCCTGACCCGGCATGAGATCGCCCAGATTCCCGATGGCGACTACGCATTCGAGGACTTCATGGATGACGACGGCAGCGGCCCCGACGCCGAGCCGATTCGCTTCCAAGTGCGCATGTCCGTAAAGGGGTCCGACATTCACTTCGACTTCACCGGCACGGCGCCCCAAGCGAAGACCGCCATCAACAACGTGCCGGCCTCCACCATCTCGGCTGTCTACTACGCCGTGCGCACGCTGACCGGCGATGCCGCTCCCAACAACGACGGCTGTTATCGGCCCGTAACCGTGCATCTGCCCGAGGGCACCATCGTCAATCCGCGGTTTCCGGCACCCATCAACGCCCGGGCGGTTTGCCTGCGCCGGGTGATCGACACCGTGCTCGGCGCCATGGCCCAAGCGATACCGGATCGAATGACCGCCGCCCATTGCGGGCAAAGCTCCTTGATTCATGTGGGCACCCTGGATGAGGAGACCGGGCGTCGCATCGTGGCCACCGTGGGCGGTCCCTGGATGGGCGGCATGGGCGCCCGGGCCGGCAAGGACGGCATCGACGTCACCGACCACGACGCCTCCAACGTTTACCACATGCCCGTGGAAACCAGTGAGGCGGAACTGCCTTTGCGTTTCCAACACGTGGAGCTCTGGCCTGATTCCGGCGGGGCTGGCCAGTGGCGGGGTGGCTTGGGCTACCACTTGGCGTTCGAGTGGCTGGCCGGCGAAGGTGCCGCGACGGTGCGCCGCGACCGGCACAAGTTCGCGCCCTGGGGCCTGCGCGGCGGGCGCAGCGGGCCGACCTGCCAAACCCGGATGACCCGTGCCGGGGAAGCCGAGGCACCCCTCGCCTCAAAGGGCTCGCTGACGTTGCGCCCCGGCGACCGGCTGGCGCTTTGGACCACCGGCAGCGGCGGCCACGGCGACCCGCTGGCGCGGGATCCGGACCAGGTGCTTGAGGACGTGCTGAACGGTCGCGTATCGACCGCCGCCGCCCTGGACGAATATGGCGTGGTGATTGCCGACGGCCGGCTGGATCGGGCCGCAACAGTCCGGCGCCGAATGGAGTTGGGCGCGGCTCGGTGACTTTGCCACGCCGACTGCCCTGTTCCGGCTGGTGAGCCGGATGCCGAAGCCCACGGCAACCGAATCGGGGCAAGCCTATCCTTGGTACGTGGTGGTGGTGCTCACCTTCGCTTTTACGGTCGCCTTCATCGATCGGCAGATATTGAGCCTTCTGGTGGAGCCCATCCAGCGCGACCTAGGCATATCGGATACGCAATTGAGCCTCTTGGCGGGCTTTGCCTTTGCCATCTTCTACAGCGTCCTCGGCGTTCCCATCGCTTGGCTTGCGGATCGCTACAGCCGACGGGCCATCATCTCCATCGGCGTCTTTCTGTGGAGCCTGATGACCGCTGCCTGCGGCCTTGCTCGAACCTTTGCCGGGCTGTTCATCTTTCGGGTCGGCGTGGGGGTAGGCGAAGCCGCCCTGTCGCCAGCCGCCTACTCGATCATCGCGGACTACTTCCCGCCGCAGAAGCTGGCCAAGGCCATCGCGGTGTACGCCATGGGCCTCTACCTAGGCGCCGGCCTCGCCATGATCGCGGGCAGCGCTGCGGTGCGCTTGGTGAGCGGCGTTGGCGTCGTCGAGCTGCCGCTGGTCGGCGAGCTGTTTCCTTGGCAGCTTACCTTCCTGATCGTCGCCTTGCCCGGCATTCTGGTATTGCTGGGCATGGCCACGGTGCGGGAGCCCCAAAGGCGCGTGTCGACGGCCCTCGGGACAGGCGGCTCCTCAGGGGAGCTGCTCGTGTTCTTTCGCACCCACCGGCGCTTCCTGCTGGCGCATTTCGCCGGCTCTGGACTGCTCGGCACCGTGATAACTGCCTTCATGGTCTGGACCCCCGAGTTCCTGCGCCGCAATCACGGCTTCGAGATCGCCGATGCGGGCCTGATCTACGGCATCATCCTCGTGTGCTTCGGCTTGGCCGGACCCTATGCCGGCGGCTGGTTGGCCACGCATCTGGCGCGCAAGGGGCGGCGCGACGCGGAACTGCGGGTCGCGGTGCTCGGCGGCCTGGCCATGACGCCGCTGACCCTGGTGGCGCCACTGGCGCCCGGCCCGGTCAGTGCCGTGCTGCTGCTGGCCGTGGTGACCTTCGCGCTGTCATTTCCCCAAGCCATGCCCCCCACCCTGCTGCAGTTGCTGGCGCCCAGCCACTTGCGGGCCCGGGTGACCGCCATCTTCATGTTGGTCTCGGTGCTCTCCGCCTACAGCATTGGCCCCATTTTGGTGGCCTTGCTTAACGACCTGGTCTTTCAGGACAAGGCCGCACTGCCCTATTCGCTGGCGATCGTCGGCGCGGTGCTGTCGCCCTTGGGCGCCGCCTGCCTTTACCTTGGCATGAAGCCCTACCGCAGTGCTTTCCTTCAAGGGGCGGACCCCTCGCGCTCCCCAAGCTGAGGGCTCTTTTCTGCGAGGGGCGGACCCCTCGCGCTCCCCAAGCTGAGGGCTCTTTTCTGCGAGGGGCGCAGCCCCAGCAGCAGGCTGGCGGTGCCAATGGACTTGGCTACCGCGACCGCTAGCCGATCGTCAGCATCGTTTGCGGGTTGGTCTTCAGGATTTGCTGGATCAGCGCCTGATCAAAGCCCTTGTAGCCCATCAGCGCCGTCACCGTTTCCGGGATGTGCTGCCAGCCGTGGCCGCCGTACTTGCGTTGCCAATGCTGCAGGGCGAGGTCGTGGGAGATCAACACCCGGTCCTCGTAGCCGGCTTCGACGAGCGCCATGATTTCATTCAGGCGCATGGCGTCGTTGGGCTGATCGACCGGGCCGCGCTGGCGGAAGGACTCCTCCCAGCCGAAGCAGTCAAATTCCAAGTACATGCCGGTCGTTGCCAACTCCAGGAAGGGCGCAGGGTCGAATGAGTGCGGCGCTGGCCGGGAGGCCAAGCGGTGGTCCAGATGGCACATGATGACGCGGGAGAGGTCAGCCTGCTCGTCTTCCAGCACCCGCACTGCCGCCCAGATGGCGTCGGGGCCAAAGCCAGGGTGGACGCTCAAGGGCGCGCCGCTGGCCTTCTGCGCCCGCGCCGAGGCCCGCAGCACCTTCTCCTCGTCCGGGTGCATCTGGGTGCCGAGCCCCACCTCGCCGATGATGCCCGCCTGCACGCCGCCGCTGGCACCCTGGTCGAGGTCCCGGAGGATGCGCTGCTCCAGCTCTTCGATGCTGAGACCGGCCACTTCGGCGGGGTGGTACTCCTGGGTGTACCAACTGGTGGCCATGACCACATGGACCCCGGTGGCGCGAGCCACTTGCTGGAGGCCCCTGGGGTCGCGGCCCAAGCCGATGGAGGTCTGATCCACCAGGCAGCCGCCGCCATGGCGCTTGAACAGGTTGGCCTCGTAGATCACATCCTCGAGGTCGGAGATCTTGTAGTCGCCGTAGTAGAACCAGTTGCGGGCCACGTCGCCGCGATTCTCCAGGCAAATGGGCGCCTGCCACTTGGCCCGCCAAGTGGCCGCGGTGCCCGGGCCGTCCTCGCCAGGCTCCCAACCCGCCTCCGGGACGCTGGCCGCCTTCTTGCCGGACTCCGTTTGGTCGATGATCGACTCCGCCGAGCAGGCGCCCAAGGTCATGTCCACCAGCACGTGCTCATGGGGCAGGGTGATGCCCAGCGCCTCGGGGGCGACCGGGCCGAGCACCGTTTGGGCGAATCCTTTGTGAATCATGGGCTTTCCTTCAAATCAACTGTATTGGCTGCGCCCGGACCGGGAAGCCCGCAGCAGCGCCATGTCGGGGCCGCCCTCGTCCCAGCCATAGGGATCAGCGAGCCCCATCAGGGTGCGGAATCGGGGTGGATTGCGGGCCAGGGCCTCGGCGGGGACCCTGGTGCCGTAGCGTTCCTGGGCGGTCAGGTACTCGCGGCAGAAATAGAACAACATCGAAATCCTCAATCCCGGCGCACGCCGCGGAAAGGGCGCATGCCAGGTGTTGCCGTGCCAGACAATCAGCGAGCCGGCCGCCGCTTCGACCGGAACCACGGCGTCCAAGCTCTCGTCGGGCGTCGGCTGGCGGCATAGCTTGTGGCTGCCGGGCAGGTAGCCTAGGGCGCCATTTTCGAACGTGTAGTCGGTCAACGCCCAGGTGACGGCGGCCACTTGGGCGAACGGCGGAAAGGGCGCCGGCAGGCCGCGATTGTCGCTGTGCAGCCCGAGCGGCTTGGGTGGGTCATCGGGGCTGGCGGGCGCTACCGGTCCTTTGAGCAGCGCCGAACTGCTCGACAGCTTGGCGCTGTAGCCCAACAGGTAGGTCATCAGCGCCAGCCCAACGGGATTCATCAGCGCCTCCTCGAAAACCGGATCCTCCTGCAGGATGCGCCACAGCCAAGCTTCCCCGGCCTGGCCAGCGGTGGCCGGGAGGTGGGCATGGCTGGCGCCGGTGGCCACATCGGGCTTTATGCCGCTGCGCCGCTCCGCCAAGCGCAACACGGCGTCGCGCAAGCGGAGGGCCATGCCCGGTGAACCGGCTTGATGGGGAGGAACCACTGTTAGGCCGAAGCTATCCAGTTCAGCAACCCGAGCCCTTAAGCCCAGCGCCTCAATGTCCTTCAGCACCGCATCCAGATCGTCCGCGATGGCGTCAACTGCGGGCATCCACCAGCACTAAGGCCACGCCCAGGACAACCACTGCGCCCTGCTCGTGCCCTTCATTGCCTCTCTCCGTTTGCTGATCCCAACTGCACCCTTCCCTAACGCCAGCACTACAGGGACTTCGCTGACATCAGGCTGATAGTATTGCGTCACTCGCTGGCTGTCCAATGCTGTCGCCAACCCCATTGGCCCTGAATCCGCAATGGGGCGCTGGTTGGACCCGGCTCTCGCATAATCGGCACGGAGGCGCTTGGGCAACATGAATCCGCAGGGGTTAACCGTTGGCATTGACGTGGGCGGCACGTTCACTGACGTGTTCGTGCAGGCGCCGGATGGCGCCCTGCTGGCCGCTTGCAAGGCACCTTCAACACCACCCGACTTCGCGGCCGGCTTGCTGCATGGGGTGGCCGCGGCGCTGCTCCAAGCGGGGCGCGGCGCCGAGGAAGTGACCCGGCTGATCCATGGCACCACCGTGGCAACCAACTGCATTCTCACTCGGAGCGGCGCTCGCCTGGGCTTCCTGCTGACCGAGGGGTTCCGCGACATTCTGCCGATCGGTCTTGGTTGGCGGCCCCGCATGTACGACCTGGACATGGACCCCGTGGAGCCACTCTTCCTGGCACCGCGCCGACGCTGCCTAGGGGTGCCTGAGCGGATGAGCGTCCGCGGCCAGGTCGTTGTTCCCCTGGACGAGACGGCGCTGCTGGCTGCTGCCGCAAGGCTGGTGGAGGACGAGGGCGTGGAGGCAATCGTGGTCTGCTACTTGCACGCCTACGTCAACCCCGCCCACGAGCGCCGCACTCGCGAGCTGCTTGAGGAGCACCATCCAGGCTTGTCCGTCACCCTCTCCAGCGAGGTGCTGCCGCGCCCGCGGGAGTATCGCCGTCTGGTGGTGAGCGGCTTCGACGGCTACGTGAAGCCCATTGTCAATCGGTACCTCGAGGGTTTGGCGACGCGGTTGCGCGAAGCCGGCGTGCAGGCGCCCTTGCATGTGATGCAGTCCCACGGCGGGGTGTGCGGCGTGAAGAACCTCATTGAGCGGCCGGTCGGCACGGTGCTCTCGGGGCTCGCCGCCGGCGTCATCGGGGCGGCCAGCCTCGGCGCCAAAGCGGGCTTCCCGGACCTCATCAGCCTGGACATGGGCGGCACCAGCGCCGACGTGGCGCTGATCCGCAACGGCCGTCCACTGGTCACCAATGAAGGCAGTTTCGAGCACTATCCACTCAATATCCCCATGGTGGAGGTGCGCACCATTGGCGCCGGGGGCAGCAGCATCGCCAAGGTCGATGCCGGCGACGCGCTGCGGGTAGGGCCGGACAGTGCCGGAGCGGATCCCGGGCCAGCCTGCTATGGCCAGGGCGGGACCCAGCCCACTGTCACCGACGCCAGCTTGGTGCTCGGCTATCTCAACCCGGAGACCTTCGCGGGCGGCATCGTCCTGCAGCCGGAACGGGCTCGATCCGCCATAGATGAGGCAGTCGCCAAGCCGTTGGGCATGTCCGTTGAACAGGCGGCCCTGGGCATTCATGCGATCGTCAACGCCAACATGGCGGGCGCCCTGCGGCTGATCTCGATCAAGCGCGGCTACGACCCGCGCGACTTCGTCCTGCTGCCCTTCGGCGGAGCCGGGCCCCTCAACGCCGGCCGGGTTGCGGAAGCCTGCGGAATTCGACGCCTTCTAGTACCGCCTGCGCCGGGCGTGCTGTCCGCCATGGGGCTGGTCCTGGCCCCGATTCGCCACGAAGCATCAGCGGCCTACTCGGCCCGCGCCAACGATGCGAACAGCGCCGCGCTGGCCAGCATCTGCGCCGACCTAGATCGACAATGCCTAGCCAGAATGGCGGTGGACGGGGTGGATGCAACCGAAACCACCGCCGAGTGCTTTGCGGAGATGCGCTATGTCGGGCAGTCTCATCAACTCGAAGTGTCCCTGGGCGAACGCCTGACCTCGGACGCAGTCCAGGACGCAGAGGCCCGCTTTCATGCGGCCCACGAACAGACCTACAACCACCGCAACGAGGCGGCTGCGGTGGAGTTCGTGGCTTTGCGGGCCACTCGGGTTCGTCCGCCCCCCGACGCCGAATTGATTGCCGAGGTGGCCGTCTCGGAAGCCTCCCCTCCGGCACCGCAAACTCGGCGGCTGTGCCTGGCGGCCGCCGAAGGGTTTCAGGAGACGCCCGTCTATGAGCGGGCGGCCTTGCCGCCGGGCTTTAGGTTCAGCGGTCCCGCAATCCTGGAGCAACCGGATTCAACCACCTTGGTTTACCCCGGCCATTTGGCAAGTGTGGATCCGTTCGGCAACCTGTTGATCGAGCTTGAACAAACAAGGAGATAGGCAATACATGAGCGCCTTGCTTTACATCGAGTGCTCGCCAAGGCGAGCGGATTCGTTTTCCAGCCAAGCAGCGGCCATCTATTTGGATGCCTTGCCGCAAGGCGTGACGGTCGAGCATCTGGAATTGTTCACCGCCGACCTACCCGAGTTCGACGCCGCCGCGGCCGCTGCGAAGTACAAGGTGATGGGTGGCAAGCCACTCAACCCGGACGAGGAGAGCGCTTGGTCGGCGGTGGTAGCCTTGGTCGAGCAGTTCAAGGCGGCCGACCACTACCTGATTGCGGCGCCCATGTGGAATTTCGGCATTCCCTACAAGCTCAAGCAGTACATCGACCTGATCACCCACCCCGGCTTGACCTTCAATCCCCGCCCGGACGGCATGGAGGGCCTTGCCGGGGGAGAGGCGGTGATCATCTACTCGCGCGGCGGCAACTACGGCCCGAAGGATGGCCAGCCGGACCCCTATGATCATCAATCCCCCTATCTGCAGGCTTGGTTGGGGTTGGTCGGAGTGAGCACAGTGGAGGAGGTCGCCGTGCAAGGCACCATGCGGCCGCCAGTCGGTGCCGAGAATCACTTGGAACCCGTCCGAGACCGCCTTGAGGCGCTGGCCCAGCGCACTGGCTCGGACGTCAGACCATGAGTCCTCGACCCCTCCCGTTGCACCGCCTTGCGCTGCTGATCCTTGCCCCTACCTTCGCCACGGTCGCCTGCGCTCCTGAAACCCCGCAAGAGCCGCCCAAGGTGGCCGTCCGGGCGATCGGCGAGAGCGCCAGCTTCCGAGGCATCAACGGCATTCACTTCGGACCCGACGGGGATCTGTACCTCTCTTCGGTAGTGACCCCCGCAGTGGCGCGAATCGATCCGGAGAGCGGGGAGATCCTCGACAACTGGGGCCCTGCTGACGGCCCGAAGTCACCGGACGACCTTGCCTTCGGGCCCGACGGGTCGGTGTACTGGACCGACATCAGTGATGGCGAAGTGGCCATGCGCACGCCGGAGGGTGAGACCCGCGTGGTTGCCTCTCCGGGTGTCGGCGTCAATCCGATCACCTTCTCGGACGATGGTCGGCTGTTCGTCTCCCAGTGCTTCATGGACACGAACCTGTTCGAGCTTGACCCAGCGGGCGAACAGGCGCCGCGGCTCATCCGCGACGATCTCGGACCTGGCTGCGGCCTGAACGGCATGGACTGGGGCTCGGCCGACGGCCAGCTATACGGGCCGCGGTGGTTCCGGGGCGAGGTCGTGCGCATAGACGTCGACAGCGGTGAGATGGAGACCGTCGCCAGCGGCTTCGAAGTGCCTGCCGCCGTCAAGTTCAACAGCGAAGGCATGCTCCACGTGCTCGACGCGCTCCGAGGCGAGGTCGTGCGCATCGGCGAGCACGGCGGCAAGGAGGTCGTCGCCCGCGTCCAGCCCGGGCTCGACAACTTCGCCTTCGATGCGTCCGACCGTCTGTTCATCTCGAGCTTCGCCGACGGCTTCATCGTCGAGGCCCTGTCGCCTGACGAGAACCGCATGGTGCTCAAGGGCGGGCTGAACATGCCAGGCGGCATGGCGCTGATCGGTAGCGGCGAGGCGACCCGGCTCGTGGTCGCCGACTTCTTCGCGTTGCGCCAACTCGATCCGGCAACCGGCGAGGAACTCGGCGCCGTGCGCGACGTAATTGGCTTCTCGGACATCGGAAGCTCGATGTCGGTCCATGCCGCGGACGAAGGCCGACTCGTGCTGTCGAGCTGGTTCGACAACGCCATCCGACTCTGGGATCCAGCATCGGACGCACTCATTCAAGTCTTCGGCGAACTGGCGGCTCCCATCGACGCAATCCAGTTCGAGGGCGACATCGTCGCCAGCCAATGGGGCGCCGGCAACGTGATCGCCTTCTCCGCCGACAATCCCGAAAAGCAACGGGTTCTAGCGGAGGGCCTTTCTGGACCCGCCGGGCTGACCGCGGCGGGCGGCGTACTCTACGTCGCCGACAACCTCGCAGGCACCTTGCTTCGCATTGGCGACGGCGACCCAGAGACGGTCGCTGCAGGCCTCGACCAACCGGAGGGCCTCGCGGCCGCGAACGGTTCGATCTATGTCGTCGAGGCCGGCGCCGGCCGCGTGATCGCCGTGGACCCGGCGAGCGGCGAGTGGACGACGATCGTCGAAGGCCTTCAACTGCACGTGCCCCCCAGCGGCGAATTCCCAAACACGATGCTGTTCAACGGCATCGCCACTGACGGCGAGACCGCTTGGGTCGCCGGCGATGCCGCAAACACGGTCTACGTCATCGACCTCGACTAAAGGAAGGGCTCTATCGACGCGTCGAGTAGGCCAGTACGGTGCGTGATGCGATGTGGTTGGCGAGGTCTTCGGGCAGCCACCAAGAGGGCTTCATCCGCCGCGGGCTGAACGCCTTTTCCGCTTGATCGTCGTAATGCGGGGAGGCGGGCCGGTCGCTCTGGCCCACGGGCAGGTAGATCCAGCTCTGGATGGGGTCGGACAGCACCACCAGTTGCGTGGAGGTTTGCCCGTGCCTGCCCCAGCGCTCGTATGCGTCGTTGGCTGAGCCATAGCCCATGGTGCGCAGCGTGGTCAAACCGAAGCCGTCTCCACCGCCGCCCCCCACCGGCCAGGAAGCTTGGTCGCGTCCCACCCGAAACACCCGTCCGTAAGGCGCTTCGGTGCTGCCAAGCTCGCTCTGCATGCGCGTCATGGCGTTGACGAAAGTCTCGCGCAGCACGGCTTGGTCGGCGTCGTTCAACGCTTGGATGGCCGGTTCCCGGCCACCTGCCTGCGCGTAGTGGTCCTCCAGCGATGCGCGAATGGACGCCGCCCGCTCGTGTTTGTCCAACTCGAAGCGCCAGTAGGCGTACTTGAGCGCCGCTGAGGAATCACGCCGCAGTTGGCGGTTCCAGTCGAGCAGCGCCCTCACTTCGGCGCTGGGTTCTTCCATGGCGCCGGTCAAGGCCTCAACCCATGCGTCCACGCCGAAGGGCTTAAGGTCCACGGCGATCGCCAATGCCTCCTCGATGGTGATGGAGGCATCGGCCGCCAGCAACTCAAGCGCCCGCGCGCCCCGCTGGTTGGTCCAGCCGGAGCGTCGCTCGCCGTAGGCCCTGCTGGCGAACAGGTAGTCAGTGTGGTCGGCAAGCTGAAAGGGGCTGTCCACCATCATCGCGTCCGGCGGTATGTTGCAGTTCTGCATGTAGCCCTGAGACGGATTGAGCACTTGCAGGTGATCGCTGGACGGGTGGACGCCCTGCCACGCGGTGGCCGATGTGCTGCCGTCCACCGGCTTCGACCAGTCGTAGCCGGCGGGGCGAATGGGCACGCGGCCCACCCGCTGATAGTAGATGTTGCCGGAGGTGTCCGCCGCCATCAGGTTTTGCGGAAACAGGGCGAGGGTTGCGGCGGCCTCCACCGCGCCTTGATAGTCCTTGGCGAAGTTGAGCGCCGCCCAGGGCGCCGCCGGATCCGACTCCGAGCCATAGGGCAGCGCCGCGGCGTAGGCAGCATCGTCCACCACGGCGAGAATCGGGCCATGGTGGCTGTGCCGGAGGCGGTGGGTCTGCGCTGCGCCGTCCTTGACCTCCAGGCTGACTGTTTGCTCCGTCAGGTCGCGCCATTCGCCGTCGTACAGATACTGGTCGGGGTTTTCGGGATTCAGCTTGAGGACGTAAACGTCGGCAGTATCCGGCCCGCCGGTGGTCATGGCCCAGGCCAAGTGGGCGTTGTGGCCGAGGCCGATGTAGGGGAAGCCGGGCAGGCTCACGCCGCTGCCGCTGAGCGCCCCGGCGTGGATGCGCATCTCCCAGAAACGGGAGGGGCCCCACCACGACAGGTGCGGGTCGATGAGCAGCATGGCGTTCCCGCTTGCTGAGCGCGCAGGGGCTACCGCCCACTGGTTGGAGCCCCGGCTGGCGGTGGCGAAGCCCGGTTCCACCCCGCCTCGCGCCAAGTCTCCCAAGGCTTCCGAAATGGACCAGTTGTAGAGAAACAACCGTGCGAATGCGCCCGTCATGGGGCCAGTGACGTCGCCGTGCCGCCACCACTCGGGCCGGTCTTCAGGATGGGCGGCGTAGAAGGCATTGATGCCATCGATGAAGGCTTGGTGCCGGGCCTTGGCTCCCGCCTCCATCGCCGCCCAGGCCGCTTGGGCCTTTCCATAGTGATCGAACATCCGGCTCAGCAGATCTTGGGCAACGGCCTGTTCCCCCGCGAGCTCCGCGTATTCGCCCATGGCCATCTTCAGGTTAACGAGCAATTGCTCCGGCCGGTCCTCGGCTTGGGCATAGCCTTGGGCGTAGAGCCCGCCCGCCACGGTGGGGGCGTAGATGTGGGGGATGCCCCAAGTGTCCCGATAGAGCACCACCCGGCCCCCATCCTCCCCTTGGCCAGGCAGGGCTGGCGGCGCTGGCTCTTCCTCAACCGATGGCGCTTGCCCGCAGGCGGCGAGCAGGGTAGCAAGGGCGACGGCAATGGCGCGACTTCGAGCGGAACTTCTCGGAGGGAGGCCGGGACGCCCTCGGATGGCGCGCGGCGCCATGCTGTGTTGGGGCAAGCTGATGACGTCAGGCCCGAATCACCCGCCCCGGCCGCGCTCCGGTGTCTTGGTCGTTTTCACGGGTCTTGACGCCGGCCACAAAGGTGCTGATGTAGCCCTCTGCGGATTGCAGGATGCGGCTGCCGCCCGCTGGCAGGTCGTGGCGCACCTCTAGCTTGCCCAAGTTCAGGCGGTCCAAGTCGATCAGGTTGATGTCGGCCTTCAAGCCAGCGCGCAGGGCGCCCCGGTCGTGCAGGCCGAACAGGTCAGCGTTGGTCTGGGTTTGCTTGCGCACCATCAGTTCGATGGGGAAGCGCTTGCCCTTGCTACGGTCCCGCACCCAGTGGGTGAGCTGGTAGGTTGGCCCCACCGCGTCGAAGATCAGGTTGACGTGGGCGCCGGCGTCGGAAAGGCCGATGGTGGTGTCGGGGTGGGCGATCATTTCCTCCATGACGCTGAAGGTGCCGTCCACGAAGTTCGCACCCAGCAGGATGGCGAATTGGTCGCCGTTGCCAGCGATCAGGTAGTCGTACATGGTTTCGGCCACTTCCTGCCCGGCTGCCGCGGCCCGGGCGGCCATGTTGCTGGCGGGGTCCGGTTCGTAGTTGATGGGCAGTTCGATGGGAAACATCATCGGCGCCGCCATGGCCAGCAGCCCATAGACGTTGGCCATTGACCCAGGCTGGTCCGGCGGCACGTCATCGTCGGCCAGGATCGCCGCCTTCACTGCTGGCTTTCTCATCTCCGCCAAGCGCTTCTCAAGCGGCAAGTCGGCCAGCTTCAGGTAGGTCCGGCGCCGCATGAACATGTGATAGGACTGCAGGCTGGTGACGAAGCCGATGGGCCGCGAGGCGATCTGCGGTCGGATGCGCAAGCCCTCGGCGTTGGCCCGCTCCACGATTTGCAGGCAGTTGCGCCACTGGTCGGGCCGGTTGCCGTTCTGGACCAAGGTGAAGGTGCAGGGACGCCCGCTTACCCCGGCCACCTCCGCAAACAGCTCCACTTCCTGTTCGGTGGTCCACTGCTCCGGCCCGGCGATATCGCCCACCACGCCGGCGGGCACCGCCTGAAAGACGCCCTTGCCCGCGGCCTTCATGGCTTGGCCGATGGCCAGCAGTTCGGCTTTTTCGGCAAAGGTGCCGGGGATCGGCTCGCCGAGCACCGACCGATGGCCAATGGTGCGCGAGGTGGAAAAGCCCAAGGCACCGGCTTTCAGGCCGTCCCCCACGATGCGGCACATGGCTTCGAGATCGTCGGCGGTGGCATCCTCATGGCGCAGCGCCCGCTCGCCCATCACGTAGTTGCGCACCGCGCTGTGCGGCACCTGCGCACCCACATCCAATGCGTAGGCGCGGCTTTCGAGATAGTCGATGTACTCCGGGAAGCTCTCCCAGTTGCCCCATTCAATGCCTTCATGCAGGGCCGTGCCGGGGATGTCCTCGACGCCTTCCATCAACTCCACCAAGCGCTGCTCGCCACCCGGCGGGCAGGGCGCGAACCCCACCCCGCAATTGCCCATCACGATGCTGGTGACGCCGTGGCTGAACGAAGGGTCCAAGGTGTCGTCCCAACTGACTTGGCCGTCGTAGTGGGTGTGAACGTCGATCCATCCCGGCGTGGCGTAGGCGCCGTCGGCGTTGATGGTCTCCTTGGCGCGCCCGTCCACCGTGCCGACCGCTGCGATGCGGCTGTCTCGAATGGCGATGTCGCCCGCATAGGGCTCATTGCCGGTGCCATCGACGATGGTGGCGTTCTTGATCAGGGTGTCGTGCATGTGCCTTCGCCTAGTTGCCGCAGTGGGGCCGCATCTTAACCCGGTTGTGGACCTTTGGTCCGTTTGGTTGGCGCGGCGCGGCGCTTCATGGTAAACAAGTGCTTGACCAACTTGGGGCATTGCCATGAGCGAGGAGCACCTTCCCGATCCCGCAACCTGGCCCGGACACACGGGCAATTGGAATCGCTGGCCGAATGATCTCGGTACGCTCAACCTCGTAACGCCCGAAGTCACGCGCCGGGGCATCGGCTCGGTCGCCACCGGGCAGGTGGTGCCGCTGAGCCGCCCCGTGACTGACCGGGAGCCGATCCGGGGAGACGTGTGTTTCGAGCACACCATGCTCAGTGCCGGCGCATGGGACCTTGAGCCGAACCGGCCGGAATCCCTGAACTCCGCGGATCAAGTCGCCTACCGCACACATGGCATGGTGAACACGCACCTTGACGCGCTCGCGCACGTCGGCCACAACGGCAAGGGCTTCAATGGCATCGAATTCGGCGACCTCGTCACCAAGGAGGACGGCGTCAAACGCGCCAGCATCAGCAATGCACGCGCCATCGTGACCCGCGGCGTGCTGATCGACGTCGCCCGCAGGCGCGGGGTGTCGCACCTGCATCCGGGCGAGTTTGTCAGGCCGGAGGAGATCGAAGCGGCGGCCGCCGAGATCGCGCCTGGGGACGCAGCCCTGATCCGCACCGGCGCCACCCTCGAGGACGGCTTGCCGCCCACCGACGACAGTTGCCGGCACGGCACCTGGCAAGGGCTGCACCCCGAATGCGTGGAGGTGCTCGGCGGCCTTGACGTCAGCGTGCTGGCCACCGACTCCGGCGGCGATGTGTTTCCGTCGCCTTACGGACACATCGTACGCTCGCCAGTGCATACGCTTTGCCTCGCCTACTATGGCATCCACCTGCTGCACAACATGGACTTGGAATCGCTGAGCGAAGTCTGCACCGAACAGCAACGGCACCATTTTCTGTTCGTCGTTACCGCCCTGCACATGGAGCGGGCGACGGGGTCGCTGACCAGCCCGGTGGCGGTTCTCTAGTGAACCCGCGATAGAAGCGCGCTGCGCATGGGTGGAAAGGCGCGTTGAATCAACGGAGCAAAGTGACCCAGGCGGCCTTGGACATGAGCCGAGCGCCGTCGGCAGCCGCGGCGCAGCAGGCCTTTGCCGAGATCAAGGCGCTGGGACTCGAACCCCATGTCGCGGAGATCGAATCCCTTGGCTACACCGTCATTCCGCCGGAACGGGTTGGGGCGCCCAAGCTGGTCCCAGAACTTCTGCGCCGCATGTGCGAAATCTCGAAGGAGGCGCGCGGGCAATGGCCAGACCTGCAAAACGGCACCACCCACGCCGACGCAGCGGATCCGATCGAGCGTCAATCGTTTCTGCTCGCCAAGGGCAGGGTGTTCGAACAGGCGCTGATGAATCCCGTCGTGCAGGCCATGGTGGCCTACCTGCTGGGCAAGGACGCCGTGCTGTCCACCTGCGGCGGGCGAATCAAGGGCCCCGGCGCCTTGCCGCTGATGCTGCATACCGACCAGACCTTTCATCCCGCGCCCCTGCCGCTGGTGTGCAACGCCACCTACCTGTTGACGGACTACACCATGGAAAACGGGGCGCTGTGCTTCATCCCCGGCAGCCACCGGCTGCAACGGCATCCCCTGCCCGAGGAGAACTTCCACTTGGACGGCTTGGACCGGGTCCAAGCGGTAGCGGCCGTGGCTCAAGGCCGGCAGCTAAGGATTCGCAATCCGCCGGACCTGGCCGTCGTCGAAGCCCCAGCCGGATCGCTGGCGGTCTGGCCGGGAAACACCTGGCACGGCGCGGTGCCTCGCTCCGCGCCGGGCTTGCGCGTCAATCTCATCCTGTACTTCTGCAACAAGTGGCTGCGCCCCCAGGAGGCCTATCGGGAGTGCCTGCCCCAAGAGGTTCTCGACCGCAACGACGAACAGTTCGCCCGCTTGGTCGGCTCTGACATCTTCTATGGGTGGGGTCCCGAGGGTACCGAGTTTGACGCCCCGAAGGCGTTTGCCGAGGCCCGCAAGCGCGTCGGAACAATCTGATTCACCAAGGGGGCGGAGGGGTTCCTGGCGTTGAGCAACGCAATCGAAGCCGAGACATCCAAGCGCTACACCGTCGTGGGCATGTGCTTTGCCGCGGTGTTCGTCTGCTACATCGACCGAGTGAACATATCGGTCGCAGCCATCGCCATGCAATCCGAGTTCGGTTGGTCGGAGACGACCAAGGGGCTGGTGCTCTCGTCCTTCTTTGTCGGCTACATGCTCACCCAGGCGCTGGCGGGCTGGCTCGCCGATCGCTTTGGCGGCAAGTTGGTGCTGGGCGTCGCCGTTGTCTGGTGGTCGCTGTTCACGGTGCTCACGCCTTGGGCGGCCTACAGTTCCTTCGCACTGCTCATCGCCGCGCGCATCGCGCTCGGGCTCGGCGAAGCGGCCACCTTCCCGGCTAGTTACGGCATGTTCAGCCGCTGGGTGCCCGAGGGCGAAAGAGCGCGCTCCATCTCACTCCTGGCCAGCGGCATACCCATAGGCACCCTGTTTGCGTTGATCAGCACGGGCTGGATCGTTGCCAACTACGGCTGGCCGACGGTGTTCTACTGGTTCGGCATTGCGGGCATATTCTGGGCCGCAGGATGGTTCCTCTTGGTCCACGATGAACCAGCCCGCCATCCGGGCATATCACGGGCTGAGCTCGACCGCATCGGCGCCAAGGCAGATGCGCCCGGCCAGCCCTTGGTGTTTCCTTGGCGGGCGTTCCTGAAGCTGCCGGCCTTCTGGGCCCTTTTGATCAATCACTTTTGCTGCAATGTCCTGCTTTACGTGGCCCTTGCCTGGCTGCCCAGTTACTTTCGTGATGCCCAGGGCTTAAGCCTGACCGGGGCGGGCCTCTACTCCGCCGCGCCCTGGCTAAGCATGTTTGCGCTCACCAACCTCGCCGGCTGGCTGGCTGACCATCTGCAGCGCCGGGGTTGGAGAACCGTCGTTGTGCGCAAGACGATGCAAACCACCGGATTGGTCGGCGGCGCCACTTTCCTGCTCATGCTGCAGGAGGTGGATTCGGCGAATGTCGCCGTGCTGCTGATGTGCGGCGCCCTGGGGTTGGCCTCGTTCTGCGTTTCCGGATACGGGACCAATCACTTGGACATCGCGCCCAAGTACGCGGGTGTGCTGCTCGGCATCACCAACACGGTTGCCACCATCCCCGGCATTGTGGGCGTGGCGCTGACCGGCTGGCTGGTGGAGACCACCGGCTCCTACGACTCCGTGTTCGTGATGGTCGCCTGCGTGAACCTCGTTGCCGTGACCGTCTGGCTGTTGTTCGCTAGGGGCGAAAAACTCGTTGATTGAGGCCTACTGACCCCAGCGCCAGTTGAGGGTGACGCCGAAGCTGCGCGGCGGCCCGTACACCCAGACGCCCCAACCCAGTGAATTCGGGCCGTTCAACGTGTCGGCGACCCAAACTTCATCGGTGAGGTTCTTGGCCCAAAGGCCGATGTCCCAATTGCCACCCGGCGCAACGTAGGTCACCCGGGCATTCAGTTGCTCCTGGTCGATCTCCAGCGGGATGATGTTGACGATCTCCTTGAAATGATCACCCTGATAGTAGTAGTCACCGAACAGCCGTACCGCACCACCGTTGGCAAGCGGAATCGTGTAGGAGACCGCTGCGTTGAAGGTCTGTTCCGGGGAGTTTGCGAGTTTGCGGGGCGAGGTACCTGTTGGCCCGTCGAAGTTGGCTCTGGGGTCGTTGTTCTTGGTGTCCAGGATGCTGACGCCGAGCTTAATGTCCAGCGCATCCACGGGACGCAGATGGAGGTCGGCTTCGAACCCATCGACATCGGCCTGCGCCAAGTTGTCCAGCGACGTAAAGACAACGTCGTTGAACACGCGTGCGGTGGTCGCCTGCATATCGTCATAGTTGTAGGTGAAGGCAGCCGCATTGAAGACGGCGCGGCCGTTGGCAAGGGTGGACTTCAGGCCGACCTCGAATGCAGTGACTTCCTCATGAAAGAATGGCAAGTACTGGCGAGGGTTGAAATTGAAGCCGGCGTTGAATCCGCCCGGCTTGTATCCCGTGGCGACGCTGCCATAGATCAATACGTTGTCGTTGGGAATGAAGTCGACCGCTACGCGCCAAGTCACGGCGGTGTCATCGAGCTTGCCATCAAGCTCCGTTACGCTGCCGTCTGGATTGACGAAGGATTGCGGCAACTGGTTGCCGAACAAATAGACGCCCCCCGCTGCGAAGATGTCAACCTTCTGCTTGAACGTCAGGTCATCCTTCAGCACACGGGCTCCGGCGCTCACCCGCCAGTTCTCGCTTAGGTCCAGCGTAATCTGGCCGTAGCCTGCGATGTTCTCCCGATCCTGCTCGTAGGTCAGGTTGATGGTGTCGATCGGCGAACCAAGAGCACCCAGGTAGGCACCGAGGTAGCCGATTCGACCGGGCCGTTCGGCGACTTCGTCCCTGCCGTAGTTTGCACCCAGTATCCAGTTGAACGGACCCTCGTAGTTTGAGGTTAACCGCACCTCCTGCGAAAAGGCCCAGATTTCGCTGGTGAAGAGAAAGTCCACATACAAACCGGGGTTGGCGTCGGACTCCTTGGGTTGCCACCGATCGTAGGTCTGGTAACTGGTCACGGAAAGCAGGTTGATGTTGCCGAAGTCCTTTTCGATGGTAAGCGTACCGCCGAGATTGTCGTTTTTCAGCGTTTCCTCGTCATTAATGAAAGTCGAAAGATCATTGGTGTAGTCACCAGCGTACGGGTCGCCGTCAGTATCGCTGTATCCGGCGTAATCGACGCAGGTATGCGGATCGAGTCGGTCGTCAAGGTAGGCTTGGCACAGTGCGCCTATATTGCCCTTTTCCCGATAGCCGATGTGCTGGAAGTAAACCGGCTGCGACCGGTCTCGGCTGGCGAACAGCTTGAAGTTGACGCTTAGGTCATCGGCGGGCTCCCACAGCAGTTGCACCCTCCCCGACAGAATGTCCACCTCCCCGACATCGTCGTTGGTGGTCCGGTTGTGGACCCAGCCGTCGGCCTGCTGGATGGACATCAGGCTGACGCGCCCGGATAGGGTTTCGCTCAGCGGACCGCCAAAGGCGGCCTGCACTTCCGAACGGTCCCACTTGCCATAGCTGCCACGCACGTAGCCGTTCGCCTCGCGGCTGGGCTTGCGGGTGAAGTAGCTGACCGCGCCGCCATTGGTGTTGCGCCCGAAAACGTCCCCTTGCGGCCCCTTGATCACTTCCACGCGCTCGATGTCGAACAGGTGGGCGCCCATGACGGCCATCGAGGTCTGAAACACCTCATCGATGAACAGGCCGACGCTCGGCGTGTCGCTGGCCTGGAAGCTCTGCATGCCGACGCCGCGGATCGTGTAAACGGGCATGGAATTGCCCCACACGTACTTGATGTCGAGGTTCGGCGACTGGCTGGCCACCTGGGTGATGTCCGTCCAGCCGAGGTCGTCAATGTCCTCTTGAGTGAAGGCGTTCATCGAGATGTGTACGTCCTGAATGCTCTGCGCCCGTTTCTGGGCCGTCACCACAATCTCCTCGATGACGCCGCCCGACGGATCCGCTTCCTCGGCGCCGGAGATTCCGGCCGATACGAGCAACAGGGCGGCGATTGTGGCGCTGGCAACGCGAGTGCACCTAGTGATCATGGTCTCCCTCCCATAGAGTAGATTCACCGGAACCACCGAGCAGACTCCGCTTGGCGGCACTGCATTCCGCCGAAGGATAGCACACAAAAAATCAACGCTCCGCTCGAACGGACCAGGCCTATTCAAAAGTCCTTGATTTGCCGTTGATCGGTCGGGTTTTTGGAGAT
>VYDB01000094.1:10538-34761 GCA_009843635.1 Gammaproteobacteria bacterium | reverse complement strand
CCAGCCCCGGCCGCCCCCGAACTCAACCCAAAAACCCTACAGCGCAAGTCCCTCGCGTTGGGATAGTGTTGGCTTTCATCAGGATTTTGCGTAAGGTTGCGCTGCTTTATGGAGAGGAATTCAGCGATGGCCCACAACAGCCCTAACCAATCGTTTGCCTTGAAGCCTGTCGTTCGGGCAATTCGTCGGCAGTCCTTGGCCTCCGCCGGGGCGATTGCCTTGGTTTCCGGCGTGGCGGCGGCGCCGATGGCGGCGGCGCAGGAGGGCTTGACCATCGAGGAGGTGATCGTCACCGCGCAGAAGCGGGACGAGAGCGCGCAGGACGTGCCCATCAGCATCGACGTCCTCGGCGAGACGCAATTGGAAGACTTAGGTGTCACCGACTTGGAGGACTTCGCCCAGTTGCTGCCCTCGGTGAGCTACGTTGCCTTGGGGCCGGGCAGTGGCAGCATCTACATACGCGGCATTTCAGGCGGCGGCGAGAACGTGCTCGGCTCCTCGCCCAACGTGGCGGTCTATCTCGACGAGCAGCCCATAACCGCGGTCGGCGGCTACCTCAATCCCCACATTTACGACATTGCCCGAATCGAGGCCCTGGCCGGCCCGCAGGGCACCCTGTTCGGGGCCAACTCCCAGTCCGGGAGCATTCGCCTCATTACCAACAAGCCGAATCCGGCGGGTTTTGAAGCCAGCTACGCCGTCGAAGGCAGTTCCATCAAGAGCGGCGACATCGGCTACTTGTTCGAAGGCATGGTGAACATTCCGCTTAGCGACCGCGCCGCCCTGCGGCTAGTGGGCTGGCACAAGGAGGATGCCGGCTTCATCGACAACGTGCCCTACAGCCACACCTTCAGCAACGCCAACGTCCGTGCCGGATTGACCGACCCCGCCCTCATCGCCAAGGCCGCGGACATCACCGTGGACAACGCGGACGTGGTGGAGAGCGACTTCAACGAGGCCACCACCACAGGCGCCCGGGCGGCCTTGGGCATTGATCTCACCGACAACTGGACGGTGACGGCCAGCGTCATGCGCCAGGAACTGGAGGCCTCCGGCGTGTGGGACCACGATCCAGAGGAGGTAGGCGACCTTAAGGTCACCCGCTTGCTCCCGGACGAAAGCGACGACGAGTGGACCCAGGTGTCTCTGGTGGTGGAGGGCGAGATATCGGGCTTCGAGTTGACCTACGCCGGCTCCTACCTGGACCGCAAGTCCTACGCGACGGTGGATTACTCCCTGTACACCGACTGGTACATCAGCGGCGGCTTCGTGCAGCGCTTCTACTCCTGCTACGTCGCCTACTTCGGCGAATGCACCGATCCTCGTGAGCAATCCACCTACGATGACCGGGTGAAGCGGGACAACCACGAAATCCGCATCGCCTCGCCGCAGGACCAGCGCTTTCGGGCATTGCTCGGCGCCTTCTACGAGGACAGCAAGCACGACTTCGACTGGGAGTGGCATGTGCTTGGCCTGAATGGGTTGACCAGCGCCTTCGGCACGCCGGCGGCTGTGGAGCCACCGGACATCTACTGGACCACCGACATGGTGCGCGGCAACGAGGAAACGGCGATCTTTGGCGAAGTGGCCTTTGACCTTGCGGACAACTTCACCGTCGCCGGCAGCTTCCGCAGCTTCGATTCCGAGGTCAGCCTGACTGGGTTTTACGGCACGGTCTGGTGGCCGCAGCGTTTCGGCGCACGCGCCCCCGAAGAAGAAAACGCGGACCTTGTCACCAAGGACAAGGACACGGTGTTCAAGGGCAACGTTTCTTGGCACGTCACCGACGATGTCATGCTCTACGGCACCTATTCGGAAGGCTATCGGCCCGGTGGCCTTAACCGGGACCCGAGCACGGTGGCCGGATTCGGCTACGACCCGGATTTCGTGGAGAGCTGGGAAGTCGGCGTCAAGGCCTCCGCCATGGATGGCAGGGCGCGCTACAACTTGGCCGCCTTCACCATGGATTGGAAGGACTTCCAGTTAAGCCGGCAGGACACCTCGGTCTCGCCGGCCACCCTGACCTACAACGTCGGCAACGCCCGCAGCCGCGGCATCGAGGGCGACGTGGCCTACCTGCTGACCGAGAACTGGGACGTCACCATGGCCTTCTCGCTGATCGACGCGGAACTCAGCGAAGACTACTGGATCAACGCAGCCAACATCGGTGACGGCAACCCCGATGCGTCCAAGGGCCAAGCGCTGCCTCGGGTGCCGGACTTCAAGGCCAACGTATCCACCCGCTACAGCTTTCAACTCGCGGACTTCGATAGCTACGTGCAAGCCTATTGGGTGTACACCGGGTCGTCCTATAACTCCTTGGTCGGCAGTGGCGCCACCGAGACGCGTGCCCGCAAGAAGCAACACGCCTATGACATCCTCAACGTGGCGGTGGGCATCGACGGAGGCAATTGGAGTGCCGAACTGTTCGTGCGCAACATTACCGATGAGCGGGGGGAGGTGTTCAAGAACGCCTTTTCCTATGACAGCCGCATCACCACCAACCGGCCGAGGACCATCGGGCTGCGCTGGCGGCAAGAGTTCTAGGCCCTCCCTGTGGGCCGCTTATCGCAGCTCGGCGTGAGCTTAGCGCTGGCTGGCGCGTTCGGCATTGCCGGAGCCGCTGAGTATTCGGCTCCGGCTGGCCAGAACTACCCCAAGAACCTCTACTGGGGCGACACCCACCTGCACACCCGCAACTCGGCGGATGCCTATTCGCTGGGCAACATGAACCTGAGCCCGGCCGATGCCTTCCGCTACGCCCGCGGCGAGGCGCTCACCGCCCACAACGGCATGCGGGTGCAGTTGCGCCGCCCGCTGGACTTCCTAGTGGTCTCCGACCATGCCGAGTACCTGCAGGGCTTTTACCGCTTCTTCGTGGACGACCCCTTGGTGACCGGCACCGCGGCGGGCAAGCAGTGGCTTGAGTACCGGGATTCCGGGGACATGGTGAGTCTGTTCGGCGCCTTCGTCGCGAGCATGCAGGATCCCGAGAACCATCCGGCTTTCCCGGAGGAGACGCGGCGCCTGATCTGGCGGGACGTCGCCCAGACCACCGACGACCACAATCGACCAGGCCGCTTCACCGCCTTCATCGGCTACGAGTGGACCTCCATGATCGACGGCAACAACCTGCACCGGGTGGTCATCTACAGGGATGGAGCGGACACCGCTGGCCAAGTGCCGCCCTTCTCCGGTCAGGACAGCTTGGATCCGCGGGAGCTCTGGAAGGCGTTGGCCCGCTACGAGGCGCAGACCGGCGGCGAGGTCATCGCCGTGGCGCACAACGGCAACCTGTCCAACGGCATGATGTTCCCGATGGAGACCGTCGATGGCGAGCCGATCGGCCCTGAGTACGCGAGCCTGCGCGCCCGTTGGGAGCCGATTTACGAAGTCACCCAGGTCAAGGGCGACGGCGAAGCGCACCCGACCCTATCGCCCGACGATGAATTTTCCGATTTCGAGAACTGGGATTGGGACAACATCGGTCGCAGCGAAGCCAAGGAAGATTGGATGCTGCAGCATGAGTACGCCCGGAGCGCCCTCAAGCTGGGGTTGGGCTTTGATGCGGAACTCGGCGTCAATCCCTTCAAGGTCGGCCTGATCGGCAGCACCGACGGCCACAACAGCTTCTCCACGCCGGAGGAGGACAATTTCTTCGGCAAGTTCCCGGAGTCGGAACCCGGCGCCCAGCGCATAGAGAACATCATGGCCGGGCGCCTATGGCAGAACTGGAACATCGTCGCCTCGGGCTATGCGGCGGTCTGGGCTAGGGAGAACACCCGCGCGGCGCTGTTCGATGCCATGAAGCGGCGGGAGGTCTATGCCACGACTGGCTCCCGGATCCGGGTGCGCTTCTTTGGCGGCTGGGACTATGCGCCCGGCCTTATCCACGAACCCGCCTACTTGGACGTCGCCTACGGCAACGGCGTGCCCATGGGCGGTGATCTCGTCGAGCCGCCCGAAGGCGCCTCGCCGACGTTCATCCTGGTTGCGGCCAAGGATCCGGATGGGGCCAATCTCGACCGGACGCAGATCATCAAGGGTTGGCTGGACGGGGAGGGCGCCCTGCACGAGAAGGTCTATGACGTGGCTTGGTCGGGCGACCGCGCGGCGGATCCGGAAACCGGGAAGGTTGGCCCCGTGGGCTCAACCGTCAACTTGGCCGACGCGACCTTCGATAACAGCATCGGTGCCGCCGAATTGGCCGTGGTCTGGCGTGACCCAGATTTTGACCCGGATCAGCGGGCCTTCTATTACGCCCGCGTCATTGAAATTCCCCGCCCGCGATGGACCACCAAGGACCAGGCCTGGTTCGGCGTCGAACTGCCGGACGACCTGCCGTTGACCATCCAGGATCGCGCCTACATATCCCCCATCTGGTACACGCCTTAAGCTCGATGGATCTCTGGACCTCCCACCACGCCGCGCCGACCCGGGCGGCGGACTTTGCCCGGCAGGCCGAGGCGCTCGGCTGGCATGGCATCACCACCGTGGACTCGCAGAACCTGTCGGGCGATCCTTATGTCTTCCTCGCGCTTGGTGCCACGGCCTCCCGAACGTTGGGCTTGCAGACGTCGGTCACCAACCCGGTCACCCGTCATCCCGCAGTGACGGCCACCTCCGCGCTCACCGTCCAGAAGCTATCCGGCGGACGTATGATCCTAGGGATTGGGCGCGGCGACAGCGCGCTGGCCCATTTGGGGCGGGCACCGGCGCGGCTGAAATGGTTCGAGAACTACCTCATCAGCTTGCAAGCCTACTTGCGCGGCGAGGAGGTGCCGTTTGCGGCCGCGGGCATTGCCGACGAGGCTGCCCCGCCGGTTGAGAACCTCGGGCTGGCCGATGCGCCGTCCTCAAGCCGCATCGGCTGGGCGAAGGATACGGCCAAGGTGCCCGTGGAGGTGGCCGCCACCGGTGCCCGGGTGATTAGCATCGCGGCTCGGCATGCCGACCGCATCATGTTTGCCTTGGGTGCCGTGCCGGAACGGCTAGCCTGGGGGATTGAAACGGCACGCCAAACCGCTGCCGAGGCCGGGCGGGAATTGGAGACCCTAAGCTTCGGCGCCTACATTAATCTCGCCTGCCACGAAGACCTTGACGTGGCGCGCAAACTCGCACGGGCCGGCACCGGGCTGTTTGCCCGCTTCTCGGTGATGCACGGTGCCATTGCCGGGCCCGCTAGCGACAGTCAAGCGGAGGTTTTCAGAAACCTCCACGCCACCTATGACATGAACGCCCACGGTCACCAAGGCGGGCAGCAGACCGCGGCCTTGACCGATGAGTTCATGGATGGCTACGCCGTCATCGGCGATGCGGACCACTGCCTGCGGCGCTTGGAAGCCGTGCAGGCTTTGGGCATCGACAAGATCGCCGTGACCGGCCCCAACTTCGCCGCGAGAGCCCCTGAGGCCCAGGAATCGGCGGCTCGATTCACCGACTTGGTGATGCCGAGACTGAGGTAGGCGTTTGACAGCCGCAGGCCGGCCCCGTAGCATTCCTGCCCTTCCGCTTCCTGCCGTGGGGCCATAGCTCAGCTGGGAGAGCGCTACAATGGCATTGTAGAGGTCGGGAGTTCGATCCTCCCTGGCTCCACCACCTTCACAGCAAGCATGCCGGACATTCAGTTTCACTTCACCGAAGAGCAGCGGCAGTTCCGCGACATGCTGCGGCGCTTCATGGCGGCGGCCTCCCCGACTTCTGAGGTGCGCCGCCTGATGGACACCGAACCGGGGTTCGATCCAGCGGTCTGGCGGCGCATGGCGGACGAACTGGGACTGGCCGGGTTGATGATTCCCGAACGCTATGGCGGGAGTGGCTTTGGCTTGGTGGAGTTGGGGCTGGCCATGGAGGAGATGGGCCGCGTTCTCCTTTGCGCGCCCTACTTGGCCTCGGCGGTGCTGGCGGCCAACGCCCTGTGCCGAATCGGCAGCGAGGCGCAGAAGCAGCGCTGGTTGCCGGGCATCGCCAGCGGAGAGACCTTGGCGACGTTGGCGTTTGCCGAACCGGGCAGTGAGCCGGGGGTTGAGCCCATCGCCATGCAGGCGGCTGCCATGGATGGCGGACACTCGCTCACGGGCTGCAAGGACTGCGTGGTGGACGGCTGCAACGCGCACCTGCTGCTGGTCGCGGCGCGAGTGGAGGGGCGGGATGGTTTGGCGGGGCTGTCGCTGTTCGCGGTTGCGGGAGACGCGCCGGGCGTCAGCCGGCGGCGGTTGCAGGTTTTGGATCCGACGCGCCAATTGGCCCGGCTTGACTTTGAAGGCGTGCCGGCGGAGCTGCTCGGGGGCTTGGGCGAGGCTGGGCCTGCCTTGGCCGAGACCTTGGACATCGGCGCCATTGCACTCGCCAACGAGATGGCGGGCGGGGCGCAGCGGCTGCTGGAGGACACCCTTGAGTACATCAAGCTGCGCATGCAGTTCGGACGGGCCGTCGCTTCGTTTCAAGCCATCAAGCACCGCTGCGCGGAACTGCTGCTGCAAGTCGAACTGATTAAATCGGCGGCTTATCACGCCGCCCAAGTGGCCGATGCCAATCCCGAGGCATTGGCCTACGAGGCCAGTTTGGCCAAGGCGGCCGCCAGCGAGGCCTACCTGCACGCTGCCATCGAAGCCATCCAGTTGCACGGCGGCATTGGCTTCACTTGGGATCAGGACACCCAGCTTTGGTACAAGCGCGCCAAGAGTTCAGAAGTGCTGCTGGGCGATCCGGCTTGGCATCGGGAGCGAATGATCCAGTGCCTTGAGGGGCGCGAATCCACATCTGCGCCCACCGGAGCCTTGGCATGAGCGCGTCCGCCGAAGCGGCCGTTCGGGACGAGGTCAGGGCTTGGCTGAACGACCATTGGGATCCCAACGCCGGATTGGTCGAATGGCGCACCAAGCTGGTCGAATCCGGCTGGGGCGCGCCGGATTGGCCGACCGAATGGCACGGCCGGGGACTGTCTGCGGAGTTGACCCGGGTGGTGGAACGGGAGTTCGCCCGCATCGGCGCCGTCGGCGTGGCGACGGGCGGCATTCGGCTGCTCGCTGCGGCGACCCTGCTGGAGCACGGCAGCGAGGCTCAAAAAGCACAATTCCTGCGCCGAATCCTGACCGGCGAGGACGTTTGGTGCCAATTGTTCAGCGAGCCAGGCAGCGGCTCCGATCTGGCCGGGGCGCTGACTCGTGCTGAATTTGACGGCCAGCGCTGGACCGTCAACGGCCAGAAGGTTTGGACTACCAGCGCCCACCACGCGGATTGGGGCTTGCTGCTGGCGCGCACGGATTGGGATGCGCCCAAGCACCAAGGCTTGAGCTACTTCGTTATCGACATGCGCCAGCCGGGCGTCGAGGTGCAGCCGCTCAAGCAAATGAACGGCTATGCGTCCTTCAATCAAGTGTTCTTCAACGACGCCGAGGTCAAGGCGGAACATCTGGTGGGCAAGCTGGGCCAAGGCTGGACCGTGGCCATGACCACCTTGGCCCACGAGCGCCGCCGCGCTGACGGGTTGCGATCGGGGCGGGCGGACGTGGCGAGCGAGGCGCGGCAGCGGGGAACCATCCACGAGGAGGAGGCCCAGGAGACGGCGACGGTGATGGCGCCCTACAAGTGGTATCCGCAGCGTGCTGGGCGAGTCGACCTCGCGCTGCCGAATGCCCTGGCCAGTGGCCGCATCGGGAATCCCGCGTTGCGCCAGGAGTTGGCGCGCCTGCTCATTCTTTCCAGCAGCGCCGAATGGACCGCCCGCCGCGCTAGGGCCGCTCAGCAGCATGGCCAGCCGCAGGGCCCGGAAGGATCGCTCGGCAAGCTTGCTGCCAGCCATGTGGCCCGCTTGGCGGCTCGGGTGCATACGATGATCGCCGGGGCCGATGCGCTGCTGGCGGGCGAGGACGGGCCGGAGAATGGCCTGATAGCAGAAATACTGCTTTCCGTGCCGGCGGTTTCCATCGCTGGCGGCACCGACGAGATTCAGCGCAACATCATCGCCGAGCGGGTGCTCGGCATGCCCAAGGAGCCCAGGTTCGACCAAGGCCCGTTCCGGGACGTCGCCACCAACGCAAGCCGGGACTAGTGCGCCATCCAGTTAAAAATTGCGCACTGCCATTTGCGTTGTTGGTCGCAGCCCTTCTGTTTGGCGGCTGCGGCAACAACGCCGAGGAGGTCGTTGCGGAGCAGTCCGTGCGTCCCGCCAAAGTGATTAGGGTTGAAGCGGCGGGGGTCGTCACGGCCCATGAGTTCGTCGCGCGGGTGGAGGCGGCGCAGTCCATAGACGTGTCCTTCGAAGTTGATGGGGTCTTGGCGGAACTGCCGGTCCTGGAAGGTCAAACCATTGAACGCGGCCAACTCGTCGCCGCGCTCGACCCGACTGACTTTCGCTTGGCGGTGCGGGAGGCGGAACTGCAGGTCGAGTTGGCACGGCAGGATTGGGAGCGCAAGCGCCGGCTGCTCGAACAGCAGGGCATCGCCGCTTCACTGGTCGAGGATGCCCGTTCCATGCACGAGCTGCAGCAGGTGCGGCTGGCGCAGCGGCGCGAGTCCTTGGCCAAGAGCCGGATCACCGCGCCCTTCGATGCCTATGTGGCGCACCGGTATGTCGATAACTTCGTGCAAGTGGGCGCCAAGGACCGGGTGGTGCGGCTGAACGACCTGCACGAGCTGCAGGTGGTGGCCGGCGTGCCGGAACAGTTGCTGGTCACCGTCGGCACCGAACAGGTGGTCAGCATCGACGCCATCTTCCCCTTCGCCCCGGAGCTGCGTTTTCCGTTGGCCTTCCGGGAAAACCGCGGCGAGGCGGATGCGGTGGCCCAGACCTACGAGGTCTCGTTCACCATGCAGCGGCCAGCCGAGTACAACATCCTGCCGGGCATGACTGCGGCGGTGCGCGTGATCCTGCGTCCCGAGGCGGGCGCCGAGGCTTCGGCGCGGATTCCGGCCAGCGCCTTGATCAGCGGGCCGGACAGGGATTTCTTCGTCTGGCTATACGATCCCGAGACGCAGGCGGTGCGCAAGCAGGCGGTGCAAGTCGGACCACCGGCCCCCTATGGCGTGCCCATCACGTCCGGGCTTCAGGGTGGTGAGTGGATAGTTGCCACCGGCGCCAATCAGCTTCAGGAGGGCATGCGCGTTCGCCCCATGAACGATGCGCCCAGTGATTCGTAATGGCGGACGGGGTCGCACCGCCGCGCCAGCCGCCACAGCGGGCGTGGAACATCGCCCGGTTTTCCATTGAGCGCCCGCTCTATCCCTGGCTGTTGATCCTCGGCTGCCTGGTTGGCGGCGTCATCGGCATCGACAGCGTCGGACGGCTGGAGGATCCGGCCTTTCCCATCAAGATGGCCTTGGTGCTGACCGAATATCCGGGCGCGTCGGCCCGAGAGGTGGAGCAGGAAGTCACCGACGTGGTCGAAGCCGCTTTGCAGGAGCTGCCCTACGTTGAGGAGATCGTGTCGAAGTCGGTGGCGGGGAAATCCGAAGTTCAGGTTGAAATCAAGGAGGAGTACAGCGCCGCCGAGACCCAGCAGATCTACGACGAACTGCGGCGGCGCGTCAGTGAAGCGGCGAGCCAGCTCCCGCCGGGGGCCGAGGTGCCCTTGGTCGAGGACGACTACAGCGACATTTACGGCATCCTCTACGCCATTTCGGCGCCGGGTTATGGCGCTGCTGATGTTCAGGACATCTCCAGGCGCATTGTCACGGTCCTGAAGTCGGTTCCGGGCGTCGCCAAGGTGCAAGCCGGAGGCGAGCCGCAGGAGGCAGTCTTCGTTGAGGTGGACCAAGTTCGCCTGGGCAGTCTTGGCCTGCCGATGGATGCCCTCTTTTCCGGCATTGGCGCCGAAAACGACATCACCCCGGCCGGTTCGATCGCCTTTGAAGGCCGCAGGTTGCGCATTGCCCCGCAGACGGCCTTTGACAGCGCCGCTGCGGTGCGCGACATGCGGCTCGGACGCCCCGGGTCCAGCGAGATCGTGCGCTTGATGGACATCGCCAACCTGGTGCGGGAGCCGGTCGAAGCGCCGCCGGAGATCATTCGCCACAACGGCGAGCGGGTGTTCATCGTCGGCGTCTCGGTGATCCCCGACGAAAACGTCGTGGAGGTGGGGCGCGCCGTGGATGACCGGATGCAGGCGCTGCTCAGCGAACTCCCGCTGGGCGTCACCGCATCGACCATCTACGCCCAACATCAGGTGGTGGATGAAGCGATCAAGCTGTTTTTCAGGAACCTGGCCCTGTCGGTCGCCACCGTGGTTGTGGCCCTGTGCGTCTTCATGGGCTGGCGGGCGGGTGCCGTGGTCGGCTCCGTGCTCCTGCTCACCATTCTCGGCACCTTGTGCATCATGGCGGCGCTCGGCATCGAGCTGCAGCGCATTTCATTGGGGGCGTTGATGATCGCCATGGGCATGCTGGTCGATAACGGCATTGTGGTGGCGGAGGGCATGGTGATTGGCGTGGGCAGGGGATTGACCCCCGCCGAAGCGGCGGCCCGCTCCGCAAGGCGCACGCAGTTCACGCTGCTCGGCGCGACCGTAATCGGCATCGTGGCGTTTGGGCCGATCAGCTTGGCTGACGACCACGGTGGCCACTTCCTGCGTTCGCTGTTCTACGTGGCCGCCATCGCGCTGCTGCTCAGTTGGGTGTTGGCCATGACCGTGGTGCCGTTGCTCGGCAGCCGGTTGCTCAAGGCGCGGCCGGGACAACCGGAGGATGCCCTCTACGCCGGTTGGGCCTATGCGCCCTATCGGCGTCTGCTGACCCTTGGGCTGCGCCGGGCCTGGCTGGCCACGCTCGCCATTCTCGCCGTGTTGGCCGTCTGCCTATGGGGATTTCAGTTCGTCAAGCAGGGTTTTTTCCCGACCACCAATGCGCCGCTGTTCTATGTGAACTACCGACTTGCCGAAGGCACGGACATTCTCACCACTGCCGCCGACTTGGAAGAGCTGGAGCAGGCGCTATTGGCCGACCAGGATGTTGTGGCGGTCAGCAGTTTCATTGGTCGGGGGGCGCCGCGCTTCACCACCATCATGGATCCGGAACAGCCCAACTCGGCCTATGCCCAACTGGTGGTGCGGGTGGCCGATGTGCGCGAGATGGATGCCATGATGGTGGAGACCCGGCGTCGCTTGGTCGAATGGCGCCCGGACGCCGCAGTGGAGGTGAGCCGGGCGGAGTTCACGCCAGGCGGCGATGCCAAGATCGAAGCCCGCTTCTCCGGCCCGGACGCCCGCGTTCTGCGCACGTTGGCCGACCAGGCGCTGGCGATTTATCTGCAGCAGGACCTCATTGAACGCCGCACCGATTGGCGCCAACCCGCGCTGCAGATCACTCCACAATACGATGAGGTTCGGGCGCGTTTGGCGGGCGTGACCCGGCGCGACGTCTCAGTGGCGCTGGCCTACGCCACCTTCGGGGTACCCATTGGCCTGTACCGCGAAAACGAGAAGATGATCCCGATCATCGCACGGGCGCCGAAGGCGGAACGGGCCAATGTCGCCAGCCTGCCGGACCGCTTGGTGTGGAGCCAGTCCCAACAGCGCTACATTCCCATGCGTCAAGTGGTCTCGTCCTTCGACCTAGCGGCAGAGGATGCGATGATTTTTCGCCGTGATCGAATCAGGACCATTCAGGCCCAGGCCAATCCCCAGCCGGGGCAGAATGCGGTTCGCGCCTTTGAATCAGTGCGTCCCCTCGTTGAAGCCATCGAGATGCCGCCTGGCTATATGTTGGAGTGGGGGGGTGAGTATGAGTCGGACCAAGAAGCTTATGAGACCCTGTTGTCGAAAATTCCCATGGCCTTGGCCGTGATGCTGCTGATCACCATTCTGATGTTTGGCCGCATCAAGGAGGCCTTGGTGATCTGGCTGTCGGTGCCCATGACGATCTGCGGCGTCGTGCTCGGCCTGTTGGCCACCGACCTGACCTTCACCTTTCCCGCGTTCCTGGGCTTTTTGAGCCTTTCGGGGATGCTGATCAAGAACTGCATCGTGCTGATCGATGAAATCGACAAGCGTCTTAAGGAGGGCGAGGCCAACTTGCAGACAATGGTCCAAGGTGCGGTCAGCCGTCTGCGTCCGGTCATGCTCGCCGCTGGCACCACCATCGCTGGCATGTCGCCGCTGTTGGCCGATCCGTTCTTTAAGGAGATGGCGGTCTGCATTATGAGCGGACTCGCCTTCGCCACGCTGCTGACGTTGGTGGCGGTGCCGGTCTTCTACCGCATTGCGCTCGGCAAGCGCATCGCGGAGGTGCCCTCTCAGACGGTTTGATCTGAGCTGGAGCCCGAAGCACGCACGGCTTGCAGTTGCGCTCGGATCGCTTGGTGCCTCTCCCGACTGAGCGGGTAGTTCCAGGCGATGAGCGCGCAAAGCGCGAAGCCGATCGCCGGGCCGAAGCTGTAGAGCATGCGCAGGCCGAGGATTTCGCCTTCCGTGTTGGCCGCCCCTTCGGACGGGTCATAGCCCACCCAGGCCAGCAGGGCGAAGGCCAGTGCCGGGCCCACCGACTGACCCACCTTGACGACGAAGGACCAAACCGCGAAGTACCAAGCGGCGCGGTCTTCGCCGCTTTCCAAGGTGTCGAGGTCGGCGATGTCCGCCAGCATGGAGGTCGGCACCACGGCAAAGGATGCGCCCAGGAAGCCGGTGCAGGCAGTGATGGGCAGCATCAGGTAAAAGTCGCCGGGACCGAGCAGCATGTACACGCAATGAAAGCCAGCGAATCCGAACAGGCCCAAGCACCAGGCGTGGTGCTTGTCGATCCGGCGGGCGACGCGCAGCCAGAAGGGCACGCCGCTCAAGTTGAACGTGAAGAAGACCAGTAGCATCAGCATCACGTGCTCCTTCTGGTCCAGCGCATCCAGGATGAACAGCGCCACGGTCACCGTCGAGATGGCGGCGCCCAACTGATTGACGAACAGGGCCAGCACCAGCCGCTTGAACGGGCCGTTGTGCCACATCACTTTCAGGCCGGGCAGCAAGGGCAGACGCGGGGGCAGGTAGTCGGTGCGCTCGGTGACGCCGACCAGCGTGCCGCCCACCGTCAGCGGCAGCAGCACCAACATCATGATGCCGATCAGCAGCAGGTTGTCGCTGATGGCGGCCATGCCTAGGAAAAACCCGGCCAGCACCGGCACCAGCTTGCTGACCACGCTGGCGCCCAAGCCGATGCCGGTGCGCCAAGCGGTGACGCGGGTGCGTTCGTTGTAGTCCGGCGAGATTTCCGCGCCCCAGGCATAGTAGGGAATGAACAGCATGGTCCAACCGAGCCAGAAGACCACCAGCCAGGTCAGCATGTAGAGGGCATCCACCGGCCCGCTGGGCAGAAACAGCTTGTAGGTGGCCAGCATGAACACGGGCACCGAGGCGGCCATCCACAGGCGGCGGCGTCCGTAACGGGAGTTGGTGCGGTCGCTCAGCCAGCCAATCAGCGGATCCGTGACGGCATCGAACAGGCGCGACCCCAACAGCACTGCGCTGGCGGCGGCCACGCTGACGCCGAGGCTTGAGGTGTAATAGGCGGGCACCAGCGACAGCACCGGAATGGCCGCCATCTGGATCGGCATGTCAGCCAGCCCGTAGCAGAACAGCGTGCGCCGCGGAACGGGTTCGACGGCTGGCGGCTGGTTCATGGCTGCCTCGGCGCTCATGGGCTATCGCATCTTACGGAAGGCGTTGCGCACCTCATCAACGAACAGTTCCGGCTGCTCGAAGGCGGCGAAGTGGCCGCCGCGGTCGAGTTCGTTCCAATGGACGATGTTCGGGTAGCGAACTTGCGCCCAGGAGCGGGGCGTCGGGATGATCTCCTTGGGAAAGATGCTGCAGCCGGTGGGCACCGCCACGGTCTCGCCGCCGCCGGAGAAAGCCTTGCCGAAGCTCTCCCAGTAGAGGCGGGCTGAGGAGGCGCCGGCGCCGTTCAGCCAGTAGATCATGATGTTGTCGATCAGCTCATCCCGGCTGAGCGCGTTTTCCGGATGACCGTCGCAATCCGTCCACGCCCAGAACTTCTCCAAAATCCACATGGCTTGTCCGGCGGGGGAGTCAACCAGGCCGTAGCCGAGGGTTTGCGGTCGGGTGCTCTGTTGCTTCGAGTAGCCGGAATCCCACTCTTGATAGTAGCTTGCTCCCTCCAAGGCCAGCTTGTCCCGGTCGGTGGGATTGGCCAAGGCCTCGGCGGTGGGCGCTGCGAAGGGCATGTTGAGGTGAATGCCCGCGCAGCGGCCCAGGTTCTGGATGCCGATGGCCGTGGTGACCGCAGCCCCCCAATCGCCGCCTTGGGCGAAGTAGCCGTCGTAGCCCAAGCGCGCCATCAGTTGGTCCCAGGCCGAGGCGATTTTCTCGACCCCCCAGCCGGTGGCCGCGGGTTTGCCGGAGAAGCCGTAGCCGGGGAGGGAGGGGCAGATGACGTGGAAGGCATCGGCCGGGTCGCCGCCGTGGGCGGCGGGGTCCGCCAGCGGCTCGATGACCTTGTGGAACTCCACCACTGATCCGGGCCAGCCGTGGGTGATCAGCAACGGCTTGGCCTGGGGCGACGGGCTTCGGTGGTGAATGAAGTGTAGCTCTATGTCCTCGATGGTGGTCTTGAACTGCGCAAAGCGGTTCATCAAGGCTTGACGGGCGGACCAGTCGTAGCTTTCCGCCCAGTAGCGGCAGAATTCCTGGGCGTAGGCCAGCGGGACGCCTTGGCTCCAATCGTCCGGCGTTTCGGCATCCGGCCAGCGGGTTTGGGCCAGGCGGCTTTTTAGGTTGTCGATGTCCGCGGCCGGCATGTCGATGGCGAAGGGTTCGATGGTGGTCATGGGTGGTGTTGCTCCTGTTTCGGACGAATAAAGCTCAAGTATGGCGCAAGAATGGCGAAAGTCGCACAAGGTGTGCAGCGAAATCGACTTCCCGCGCCCAAATTCATTTCCATAATGACTCCAACTGGCCAACGGAGAGCAAGTCATGGACGCCCAGGAACTGATGGAGCGGCACAAGCCGCAGTTGATCGAGACCCTGAAGAACGCCTCACCCGCCGTGCAGGGCAATGCCGAAATCATGGAATTCCTAAGCAGGATCCTTGATGACGAGGAAAAAGTCGAAGTCATGCCGCCGCGCCGTCCGGTGCTGCCGGGCGAAGACGTGTTCTGGTGGTGCGTCGAGCAGCTCTTGCTGCTCACCGACATCGTCCGGCCCGCCACCGACCCCTACTTGCTCATGATTATCGAGGACCTAAAGTCCTTCGCCGCGCGCCTTGAGCGCAATGAACCCCTCCCGCCCGGCTACCAAGTGGGGTGGCTGGACTTTGACGAGCCGATTGATGGCCAACGAGACGATGCCTCAGATGGGTGAGGGGGCGGCGTACCGCTGAGCGGCCCGATTGCCTACAATGGCTCCGATTGCCCTTGACCTGAGTGAGGAAGAAGAAGTTGCCACGCATTGAGATTCCGGGCGCCGACGCGCAGCTTGAGGCGGCGCTTGAGGATGTCAACCTGCCGACGCTGCTGGTTACCTTGGCCCACCTGACGGGGGACGACGCTTGGTTGGCACAACGCTACGCGCCTGCGCCCATCGCCGTGCCGGAAGGTGGGCTTTTTCCGGACAACACGGGTGGTTACGAAGCGGACGTTGCAGCGGAGATTCGCGCTGCGGCCTATGATGCGCTTCGCCGCCTAGGCCGCGAACGTCCCGAGCTGCCGCCGCCGCCAAGCGTTGGGCGGATGGCGCAGTTGATGGCCTTTTCCGTGGCCGAACCCATTGATGAGGCCTACGCCGCCATGCTCATGGAGGAAACCGGCTTTGTTGACCGCGACGACCAGTGGGGGCGGCAACTGGCCGGAGTGCCGGGCGCGGCGGCGGACTTCCATGTTGCCATCGTCGGCGCCGGCATGTCCGGCATCTGCATGGGGGCCAAGCTCAAGGCGGCGGGCATTGCGTTCACCATTCTTGAGAAGAACGACGCCGTGGGCGGCACTTGGTACGAGAACGCCTATCCGGATTGCGGCGTCGATACGCCCAACCACTTCTACTCCTACTCCTTCGCGCGCAATCCCGATTGGTCGGGCTACTTCTCCAAGCGCGATGAGCTCTACGCCTACTTTGAGCGCTGCACCGACCAGTTCGGGCTGCGCGAGCACATTCGCCTGCAAACCGAAGTGACGGCCATGGCCTATGATGAATCCGGCGGCCGCTGGCGGATTGACCTGCGCAATGTCGCCGGCGGTGCGGAGACCCTCGCCGCCAACGCCGTGGTCAGTGCGGTCGGCCAGTTGAACCGGCCCGCCATGCCGGACATTGAAGGGATCGAGTCCTTTGCCGGGCCCTTGTTCCACTCCGCCCGCTGGCGTTCGGATGTCGATCTGACCGACCGCAAGGTGGCCGTCATCGGCACCGGCTGCAGCGCCGTGCAGTTGCTGCCGAAAACCGCTGCGGCAGCCGCCAAGGTGAGCGTCTTTCAGCGAACCCCGCACTGGGTGTCGCCCAACGACGACTACTATCGGCCGGTGGAGAAGGGGCAGATCTGGGCGCTCAAGCACATTCCTCGGTATGCGGAATGGCACCGCGCCCGCATGGTGTTCGCCTTCTCGGACCGCAATTGGCCAGCGGTCACGGCGGACCCGGGATGGACGCACCCGCAGCGGACGCTCAGCGAGACCAACGATGCCCTGCGCGAGGCGCTGACCGGTTACATCGTTGACCAACTCGGTGAACGCCGCGACCTCGCTTCCCGCTGCACGCCGGATTTCCCCGTGTTCGGCAAGCGGCTGATCATCGACAACAACTGGTACGGGACCTTGGCGCGGGACAATGTGGCCTTGGTGACCGACCGGATCGAGCGCATCGTTCCCGACGGGCTGGTGACGGCTGACGGGGCGCTGCACCAAGCGGACGTGATCATCGCCGCCACCGGCTTCAGGACCAACCAGTTCCTCTGGCCGATGGCCGTGACCGGGCGTTCCGGGGAAACGCTGGATCGCCGCTGGGGGGATTCCCCGCGCGCCTTCAAGGGCACCACCGTGCCGGACTATCCCAACTTCTTCTGCCTATACGGCCCCAACACCAACATCGTGCATGGCGGCAGCATCATCTACCAGGTGGAGTGCCAGGTTCACTACGTCATGCAGTGCCTCGCCCTCATGATCACCGAGGGAGTTCGCTCAATGGAGGTGCGCGAAGCGGTGAACGACGCCTACAACGACGAGGTGCAGGCGATAAGCGAAACCTTGGCTTGGGGCCATCCGGGTGTCTCGAGTTGGTACAAGAACAGCCAGGGCCGCGTCGTGAACAACTCCCCGTTCAGCCTGCACGAATTTTGGCAGCGGTTGCATGATCTGGAGCCCGAGCACTACGCGCTTGTCTGAACGGGCGGGTTTCAACCTATAATCCGCGCACCTCGAAAAGCGATTCCCCGACCAAGGAGCAACCCATGAGGCTATACGACAGCAAATTGGCCCCCAACCCGCGCCGAGCGCGCATTTTCATGGCGGAGAAGGGCATTGACTGCGACACCGTGCAGGTGGACATCATCCAAGGCGAGAACTTGGGCGATGACTTCCTCGCCATCAATCCCCGGGGGGTGCTGCCCACCTTGGTGCTTGATGACGGGACGGTGATTGACGAGTCCGTGGCGATTTGCCGTTACTTTGAGGAGATTCAGCCGCAGCCGCCGCTGATGGGCACCGATCCGGTGAGCAAGGCGCACATCGAAGCACGCCAGCGGCACATGGAGTTCGATGGCCTGATGGGCGCTGCGGAGGCGTTCCGCAACGCCTTTCCGGGCTTCGCCAATCGGGGGCTGGCCGGCAACGCCGGGACGGTGGACGCCGTTCCCGCGCTGGTGGAGCGCGGCAAAAACACCGTGCAGCGCTTTTACGAGCGGTTGAACGAAGCCTTGGGGGAATCCGAATTCGTGGCTGGCGATACCTTCTCGATCGCTGACATCACGGCGTTGTGCACCATCGACTTTGCGGCCGGCGCGGCCAGGGTTCCGATCCCAGACCACTGCGAAAACCTCAAGCGTTGGCATGCGGCGGTGTCCGCACGCCCCAGCGCTTCGGCTTAGCGGGGTTTACGGTGCGCCCGCTCGCTGCCGCGCTTGCCCTGTTTTTGGCCCTAACGGCCTGCGCCGCGCCTGAAGATACGGCAGTGCCGGTCAGCGACGCTTGGAGGGCGCCACGGGGACCGGATGGCGTTCATCCAGATTTGAACGGCATCTGGCAGGCGCTCAATGAAGCCAACTACGACATCGAGATGCACATGGCCCGCTCCTCGTTGCAGGAGCGTGAAGGGCCGCACGGCCCGCTGCCGGCGCCCAAAACGCTCTATCTTGGCGCGGTGGGGGCGGTGCCGCCGGGCATGGGCGTGGTGGAAGGCGGCAAAATACCCTACAAGCCGGAGGCCTTGGCCAAGAAGCAGGAGAACCAAGCCAACTGGATCGACCGGGATCCAGAGGTGAAATGCTACCTGCCGGGCGTGCCGCGGGCGACCTACATGCCGCAGCCCTTTCAGATTTTCCAAAACGCCGATTCCATCTTCATCGCCTACCAGTATGCCGGGGCGGTGCGCGACATCTACATGGAAGACCCGGGGCCAGCGCCGATCGATTCCTGGATGGGCTGGTCCCACGGCCGCTGGGAAGGCGACACCTTGGTGGTGGAAGTCACGGGCCAGTTGGATTCGACGTGGTTCGACCGGGCGGGCAACCACCACAGCGCCCAACTGAAGGTGACCGAGCGCTACACCCCGATGGGGCCGAACCATCTCCACTACGAGGCCACCATCGAGGATCCAGAGACCTTCACGGAGCCTTGGACCCTGTCCATGCCCCTTTACCGGCGCGTGGAGCCGGACGCCCGGCTGATGGAGTTTCGCTGCGTGGAGTTCGTGGAGGAGTTGATGTACGGTGAGTGGCGGCGCAATCCACTGCCCCGGTCGATCCCCTGAGCGGCAGCCAAAACCGAAGACCATTGGAAGTCAGGAGGTTCTAAAGATGACGAACACCTTCTATCGCCTGCTTTGCGCGGGCTTGGCCTGGGTTTGGGCCTCAGGCGCTCACGCGCATCATGCTTTCGGCGCTGAATTCGATCCCAACCGGCCCTTGGTTCTGCGCGGCCCAGTGGTCAAGGTGGAGTGGGTGAATCCGCACGCTTGGATTCACATGGAGCACACCACCGAGACGGGGGAGAAGGAAGTCTGGATGGTCGAAGGCGGCACGCCGAACACCTTGCTGCGTCGCGGTCTGAACCGCAATTCACTGCTGCCGGGCACGGAAATTGTCGTGGACGGCTACCAGAGCAAGGACCGCTCCAAGCGGGCCAATGGACGTGACGTCACGTTCACCGACGGACGCAAGATCTTCATGGGCTCATCGGGCACCGGGGCGCCCCGCGACGGGCGCGACCCGACGGAGCGCTAACGCGCGCATCCGGCACTGTTAAGGCTCCTCAGCACCCTCAAACACCAGCACAATGCACCCGCCTGGTGTGCCGGATGCCCGCCCCGCACGCCCACTCGCTACAGCAAGTTGACGATGCGGCTGTACTTCAGAATGATCTCGCGGTGCGGCTCGCCGACGAAGTCCCGGTCGTCGAATTCGTTGTAAACGAGGTACAAGCCGGCGTTGGCGGTTTGCAGCCAAGCGAAGCGCAGGTTGGTGGCTAGGGCGTTTTCGCGGTCATCGTATTGAACGAGGGCCTGCAGCGACATGCGCGGGGTGAATGAGTAGGTGGCGCGCAGGCGGGCGACGTTCACTGTGAATTCCCCCCCAGGCAGATCGAAGTCATTGTAGATCCAGGACAGTTCCGAATTGAACTTCTCTCCCAACCGCCACCGCAGGTTGGTATCGAAGTTGATTCGGTCGCCTCCGAAGCGGCCTCCGATCCTGGAGCGGATGGAAATGCTCAGCGGCGCCGCTTGATCGGTCCAGAAAACGAGCTGGGCCTCCTTGTGATCGTAGCCGCCCGGCGGAACCACCACGCCATCATGGATTTCAAAGGCCTCGCGCACGCCCTCGCGGGTGAGGTTCATGCCAGTGTGAATTTCCAGGCCCGACTTCCATTCCCAGTGATTGTCGATGTGCAGGAATGCCGACTCGTGGTAGTCGTCGCTGTAGCCCCAGTGGCCGACATAGGCGATGTGCGGGCGCAGTTCGTGCAGGCCCCAAAGGTCTTTCGGGCGGATGCGCCGCAGTGTGCGCCCGCTCACCTTGCGGTAGGCCCGCCGGGCAAGGAAGCCCACTTCGGGATTGAAGTTGGTGGCCACCTCGGTGTACGAGACGGCGTTCGCCCAGTTTTGGGAGTTGTAGTCCGCGCCGAGCTTGAAGGCGTGGTCGCTGCCGCTCAGATGCGGCGAGTCGGTTTTCGCAGCCCATCCGTTGATGGAGGCCACGTCGCCCAAGCCGAGGCGTCCGTCTATGGCGTAGGTGCGATTGGAGCCGGCGCCGCCGATTTCATGCGCACCATCGCGGTTGACGAACATGACGCCCAAGGAGGAACGGTTGGGCAGTTCCTGCTTGAGGCGCGCCACGGAGTAGTCGTTGCGCGGCGTCACCCCGGTGACGGCATCGGAACGCATGTGCAACAGGCCCACCAGGGTGTTGGCGCCCACTTTGCCCGACAGGCGCAGGCCGCCTTCAATGGGAATCCGGCCACCGTCTTCGCTGATGCCAATGCGGCGGCTGAAGAACAGTTCCGCCTCACCCGGATCGCCGACCGTGAACAGGCCCGCATTCTCCAGGAAGAAGGGGCGCTTCTCGGCGAAGAAGAAGCTGAAGCGGTCGAGGTTCACTTGAATCTCGTCCGCCTCCACTTGGGCAAAGTCCGTGTTGTAGGTGGCATCCAAGGTCAGGCTGGGGGTCAGCGAGTACTTGATGTCCACGCCGAGTTCGGTATCCGTTTTGGTGCCTTGGAGCGACGGTCCGCCCTTATGCCCCATAGCCAGGCCATAGGGCATGAACTGGAGGTTGCGTTGGGGCGGCACCTCCAACCCGGTCACGGCGCCCGCCTGCGAAACCCTGAGCAGGTTGTGCTGGCGCGGCAAGGGCGCCCAAAAGGCCTGCTCGTAGTTGCGGCGGATGTTGCGCTGGAAGTTAATGCCCCAGGTCTGGACGGCGTCGCGGTCGTAACGCAGGGAGGTGAAGGGGATCAGAAACTCGGCGCTCCAGCCGTAGTCGCCAATCCGGCTGGCCACGGTCCAGCTCGTATCCCAGTTGAGGTTGAAGCCCCCGACGCCGCCGGCGCCAAAGCGGCGCCCAACGCCTTCCTGGGTGACTTGGCCATCGTACTCCACGCCAGCGGGGTTGGTGCCAAAAATGAAACCGTTCTGGCGGTCCTGAAAGGTGTCTAGGAGAAACTGAAAGCTGTCCGTTTCGTTCAGGTCGCTGTCGCGCCGGCTGTCGGCGACGATGATCCCGCTTGGCTCGCTGTCGTAGCAGACTGCGCCGATGTAGAGGGCGTCCTCAGTGAAGCCGACCCACACTTCGGTGCGCTGGCTGGCCGGGCGCCCTTCATAGGGCCGCGTTTGAGTGAAACCGGTGGCCGCGGGTAGGGATTGCCAGGCGGGGTCGCCGAGCACGTCGCCATCAATGACGGGCGTCGCTTCAAGGGCCGATGCGGTGAGGGCCGGTGCCGCTGCGAAGCCGTTGGGGCATGCGCACAGCAGGCATAGGGTCAGCGTTGCGACGCGCCGCTGCATCAGGCGCAATGGTACTTGGCGCGCATGGCGCCTACCGATTCGCGGATCAGTTGGCAAAGCACATCGTTGTCCACGTCATCCAGTTTGTTGATGTAGAGGCAGGATTTGCCGGTCTTGTGCTTGCCGAGCCGTTCCAGCAGTTCGGCGCTTCCCGCAAAGCCGGGCATGATGTACAGCACTAGGGATTGCTTGCGTGGTGAGACGCCGATGAGCGGCATTTCGCCCTCCCGGCCGCTCTGGTAGGCGTAGCGGTAGCTGCCGAACCCAATGATGCTCGGCCCCCACATCTTGGGCGCCTCACCCGTCTCGGCGGCCATGAATTCCATGACGGCGCGGCAATCGTGCTGCCGCACGGAGTTTTCCACGGCATCCAGGAACTGCTCCACGCTGGCGCCGGTGGGAGCCGTCTTGTTCTTGGTTTGTCTAGACTGTGCCACGTTGAACTTGACTCCCTCCAAAATGTTTCAATAATGTATTGTCTATGTTTCCATAGACGTAACAAAGAAAGCAGATTGGAAGTAGGTGATTTTCTGGATTTGGTTTACAATTCAGCCTGCGTTCAGAATTCGCTCTCGAGTGGAGGCAGTTTGCTCGTGCGAATGAATCGAGTGGGTTGAGGGGCTATTGAAATCAATAATTTGGGCTAGGCGGGTTGGATTGGTATTGGCTGTAGTTCCTGGTCGCGGCTCAATTCTACAAGATTAAGTGAACATTGGCATACGTAGGCGCAACCCCGACGGGGAGTGGGATTCCACGTCCGGAGGGAGAATTCAGGGGGCTGGCTGACGCGCTGGACTTTTCGGCGCAGGGACGCACCGGCTACAACTTCTACGGCGGTTCCGGCGAGCTGGAGGCCGTGCTGCCGTATGCCCAGCTCCGCCAGCAAGCACTCGCCACCGCCCGCCGTCTTGCCCACCTCGACCTGCCGCGTTACTCCCGGGTGGCCATCATCGCGGACACGAATCCGCTATTTCATCGTTTCTTCTTTGCTTGCCAGTATGCCGGATTGATTCCCGTGCCCATGCCCGCCGCCTTGCAGATGGGCGGCGGCGACGCCTATGTGGGCCAGATTCAACGCATGATGGAAAGCTGCGGGGCGGCCGCGGCCGTGGCGCCGGACAGCTTTCTAGACCTGTTGCAAACCGCCGCTGAGCCTTTGGGCTTGGCCTTTGTCGGGGGCGAGGCGGATTTCGACGCCTTGCCGGAATCCACCACGCGGCTGTCCCCTTTGCGCGGCGATGAGCCCGCCTATCTCCAGTACACGTCCGGCAGCACCCGCTTTCCGCGGGGCGTGGAGATGTCACAACGCGCCGTGTTGTGCAATCTTCGCGAAATCTCGGAAGTCGGCACTGAGATTCGCGACGATGACCGGCTGGTGTCCTGGCTGCCGTTCTACCACGACATGGGCTTGGTGGGATGCGTCCTGGCACCCTTGATTCGCGCCCTGTCGGTTGATTACCTCAGCCCCCGCACCTTCGCTATGCGTCCGCGTCTGTGGCTGAAGCTGATTTCCGAGAATCGCGGCACGTTGTCATCGAGCCCGCCCTCCGGCTATGGCCTGTGCGCGACTCGACTGCGGCTTTCCGACCGCGAGAAGTACGATCTCTCGTCTTGGCGCGTTGCTTGTGTTGGTGCGGAGCGCATCAATCCACGGCTGCTTGAGCGATTCAGTCAGGTATTGGGCCCCACTGGGTTCAACCCCAAGGCCTTTGTCGCCTGTTACGGCATGGCCGAATGTGGGCTGGCCATCAGCTTTGCGCCCTTGAACAACGGCCTCGATGTGGACGTGGTAGATAAGGAGTCGATCAGCGCTTCCGGTTTGGCGAAGCCCGCCACCGGCGAAAGCGGCGCTCTGAAGCTGGCCGATTGCGGGGCCGTTATGCCGAGCTACGAGTTCCGGATTTGCGATGATGAGGGCCGTGAAGTGGCGGAGCGCCACTGCGGACACATCTTTGTGCGTGGCCCGAGCGTCATGCGCGGCTACTTCAACGACGCCGAGGCAACGGCTGAGGTGTTGGACGATTCAGGTTGGTTGGACACTGGCGACATTGGTTACCGCATCGGCCGTCATCTCGTCGTCACCGCCCGCAGCAAGGACGTCATAATCGTCAATGGCCGCAACATCTGGCCCCAGGATTTGGAGCAGTTGGCGGAAAGTTCCCCAGGTGTTCGCATTGGCACCACCACCGCCTTTGAAGCCACTCGGCCGAATGGCGACCCGTTGGTCGTTCTGGTGGTGGAGAGCAAGCGAGCAGAGCCTGACCTGCCGAGGCGCATTGAATCCTTGGTGCGCGAGCATTTCGGCGTCACTTGCTACGTTGAGATCGTGCCGCCGCGGACCCTGCCACGCACCTCCTCGGGCAAGCTCTCCCGCGTGACTGCGCGGGCCGGATTCCTTGACCGGACCCATTGGAATGAAGCCGGCAATCCAGCGCCTGCCATGGAGAGCGCCCGGCTCGCCAGTGGCTGAAGGCTTTTCTTTTGCGAGGGGCAAGCCCCTCGCGCTCCCCGGCTGAGGCTTTTGGCTTGGGGGGGGCGAGCCCCCCGCCGACCCCCGCGGGAGGGGTTCCCCGACCCGCGTA
>VYDB01000094.1:0-10528 GCA_009843635.1 Gammaproteobacteria bacterium | reverse complement strand
GGGACAGCCCCGCGCGCTCCCCGGCTGAAGGCTCTCCCGTTCCCGCTAAACCACCCACCGTCGCCGTCACCGGTCTGACCGGGTTCGTTGGCAGGCGTCTGGCGATCAAGCTCACCGCTGCGTCCATTGAGACGCGGGCCATCATCAGGAGGTCGGCCGCCGGGCTGGACGCACGCATCTCGCCTTGGGTTGCGGCCTTGGACGATGTGGATGCGTTGGCCGGTGCGCTGGCTGGGGTGGACGCCGTCGTGCATCTCGCCGGCACGGTGCGCGGCGCGCGGCCCCGGGATTTTGCCGCCGCGAACAGTGAGGCGGTTACTCATTTGTGCGCTGCTGCCCTGCGCCAGGCCAAGCCGCCGGCCATGCTGCTGGTTTCGTCGCTGGCCGCCACCGAGCCGCAGCTTTCCGACTATGCCGCCAGCAAGCGAGCCGGCGAGCAGGCGCTGGCCGCACACCCGCAAATCGATTCAACCGTGATTCGCCCGCCCGCCGTTTACGGCCCTGGGGATCGTGAAATGACGCCCCTGTTCCGCCTGATGCGGCGTGGCTGGATCTTGGTGCCCGGCAATCCAGCCCAAAAGTTGTCCTTTCTCTATGTCGATGACTTGGCTGACGCCATCCTGTGTTGGCTGCAGGCGCCGCGGCGCTTCCGGGGACGGCAGTTCAGCATCGACGATGGCGCTGAAGACGGCTACGATTGGCCCGCCATAGCGGCAGCGGCGGCGGGTGCCCGCAAGACTCGGATGCTGGTGATTCCCACGCCCTTGCTGCAAGGAGCGGCCAAGGCAAACGTCGGCTTGTCGCGTCTCTTGGGCCGTGCGCCGATGCTGACCCCGGGCAAGGTTCGAGAGCTTGGCCACGGTCGCTGGGTGGGCGGCGGTGATGATTTCGCCGCCGCCACCGGTTGGCAGCCAAGGCATAATTTGGCCAGTGGACTTGAACTGACATTTAACGGCTAACGAAGCTACGCCTCAGACCGACGAGAGGACGGTCGCCGGGCGCAAACGCGACTGACTTGATACCCTTGTTCCGCGATCAGGAAAACTAAAGGCCATAAGAAACGCGATGGACAGCCCTCTTGAACTGGAATTGCGTGAGCTGCTTGGCGGCATAACGCCATTGCCCCCGGACTTCACATCGGATACGGACTTGCTGGATGCGCTAGCCCTTGAATCGGCGCAGATCATGGAGTTCGTCATGGAAGTGGAGGACCGCTTCGACATCATCATCGACCAGCGGCAACTGGCCGAGGTGCGCAACATTGCCCAGTTGGCGGCTGTGGTCGGCAAGGCCGTCGCATGAGCCTGCTGGCCAAGTTTGCCGCGGTGGATGAAGCCCGACGCGCCCTGGGCGAGGCCGACCCTGCCCGCACGGTTATTGAACGCTTGGAGTCCGCCACCTTGGGGATCATCAATGGCGCCCCCACCATTTTGGCTGGCACCAACAACTACCTAGGGATGACCTTTGACGAAGAAGCGGTCGAAGCGGGCCGCGACGCCTTGACGGAAGCCGGCACCGGCACCACGGGATCGCGCATGGCCAATGGCACCTATGCGGCCCACGTGGCGCTCGAAGCGGAGCTGGCGGACTTTTACGGCTATCCGGCAGCGGTGGTGTTCTCCACTGGCTATGCGGCCAATCTGGGCGCCCTGTCGGCGCTGCTCGGCACCGGCGACGCGGTGCTGCTCGATGCCGACGCCCATGCCAGCCTGTTCGACGGCTGCCGCCTGTGTCCCGCCGATCTCTACACCTTCCGGCACAACGATCCAGCCAGCTTGGATAAGCGCTTGGGCCGTCTCGGAGACCGGGCGCGAAACGCGTTGGTTGTCGTGGAGGGCCTTTACGGCGTTCTCGGCGACCGTGCGCCCTTGGCCGACATCGCGGCGGTCAAGGATCGCCACGGCGCCTGCCTGCTGGTCGATGAGGCCCACTCCCTCGGCGTGGTCGGCGCTGAGGGACGGGGGGTGGTCGAGGAGGCCGGCGTCATGGACCAGGTGGACTTCGTGGTGGGCACCTTCAGCAAGAGCCTGGGCACCATGGGCGGCTTCTGCGCCAGCCGCCATGCGGAAGTGGCGCTGTTTCCCTATGCCAGCCGGCCCTACATGTTCACCGCCTCGCCGTCCCCGGCCACCATTGCCTGCACCCGGGCTGCCCTGCGGACGCTGCGCGCCCGCCCGGATCTGAAGCAACGCCTATGGCGCAACGCGAACCGCTTGCACCAAGGCCTCTCCCAGCTTGGCGTGGACGTGGGCGAGGCTCCCAGCCCGGTGATGCCCGTGCGCCTTCAGCAAAGGGAAGCTGCCTTGGCGGCATGGAACGGCTTGTTGGCCGAGGGCGTGTACGTCAATCTGTTCCTGCCGCCGGCGGCACCGGGTGGCGGCAGCCTGCTGCGCATGAGCGTTAGCGCCGCTCATACTGACGATCAGATCGACTGCATCGTCGCCGCCGTGGCCAAGGTGATGAAGGCCATTGGCGCATCGGGTTGACTGCAAGCCACCCGTCCATGTGGCTTTCCCTCGCCACCGAAGAGGCACCTGATCCGGCCCAGGTGGGCGGCAAGGCCGCCTCGCTGATTCGTCTGCGCCAAGCGGGTTTTGCGGTGCCCGAAGGCGGGGTTCTGAGCACCCGGTTCTTTGCCCCTTGGCAGGCCAGCATCTTGGCCTCTCTTGAGTGGCATGAGGTCCTAAGGTTGCTGGGGCGCGCCCCTTCCGGACATCAGGGCGCTGACTTGGCCGACGCTTGCGAACAGGTCAAGTCGTTGGCGCGGGGCCTACCCTGGACCGTTGGCCAGCGGGCGCAAATGGAGGCAGTGCGGGCGCAAATGGGGGAGGGCTTGCTGGCCGTGCGCTCGTCGTCACCGGGGGAGGACTCGGCAGGGGCCTCGTTCGCGGGACTCTATGAGTCCTTCCTGGACGTGGCACCCGATGCCTTGCCCGAAGCGGTCCGCGCCTGCTTTTGCGCCGGCATGGACCAGCGGGTGCTGCTGTACAAGGCGCGGATGCGAGTTGAGGGCCTCGAACCCGGCACTGCCGTGGTGGTGCAAAGGTGCTTGGCTGCCGATGTGTCCGGAGTCGCGTTTTCCATCAATCCCGGAACCAACGACTTTGATGAACTGCTCATCAATGCCAGTTGGGGGACGGGCGATGCGGTGGTGAGCGGTGCCGTCACGCCGGATGCTGTCCTGATTGACAAGGTGGCCGGCCAAGCGGTCGATTACCGGCTCGGCAGCAAGGGCGGTGACCGGCCTGGGCAGCGGTGCTTGGATCGCTCGCAGCAGGGCTTGATCGCCGAATCGGTTCAGCGCATCGAGACGCTCTTCGGTTGTCCGGTGGACGTGGAGTGGGCCTTTGCCGAGGACCGGCTTCAACTGCTGCAGGCGCGGCCCATCACTGCCTACGTGCCCCTGCATCCGTCCCTGCTCACTGCGCCCGGTGAGGCTCGGCGTCTGTACATGGATGGTTACCTGACCGACGGCATCACCATGAGCAGTGCAACGACGCCGATGACGGATGACGTGTTCTATCTGATGTACCGACTGTTTTGGCAGTGGTTGCTGAAGGTTCCGGTGACTCAATCCGATCATTCGGGCATGGGCTTGCATGCGCAATGCGGGCGCCTTTACGTCGATCTGTCCCTGTACATGCATCTGCTTGACCGGGTGAAGCCCTTCGCCAAGGCGGCGGATGCCATGAACCCCATTGTGGCCCGGGTGATCACCTCCCCCGACATGGAGCGCTACCGTCTCGACCAGGTGCCGCGCCACGTGCGCTGGATGCGGCTGCTGAGCCACTTGCCGGGCATGCTCTGGCGTGGCCGGCGGGGCGTCACGGCGCTGGCTAAGCCGCTGCTCAGCCCCCACCGGTTTGACCTCGCTTACCGGCGGGCCATCGACGAATTCACCGAATGGATCGAGCGGCCGATCGACTACTCGCAATCCGTCTCCGAGAGCTTGCAGGAAGCCATCGCGCGCGCCGCCCAAACGATTCTGCAATCATCGTACCCGGCCTACGTGCTCTTCTACTTCCTTGCCTTTCGCATCAAGGCGCTTGCTGGATTCAAGCGCGCCGAACGGCGCGCTTGGGCGAATGCGATCATCGGCAGCCAAGGGGATGACCTAGTGCTGCGCATGGGATTGGCGATCTACGATCTGGCCCAGATGCTGCCCGCTGCCGAGTTTGAGGATATCGACGGCTTGGCGGCCAAGCTGCGGCAGCGCGACCTGCCTCAAGCCTTTCTAGCGGGCTGGGACGACTTTGCCCGCCGCTTCGGGTGCCGTGGTCCGCTCGAAATGGAACTCGCCAATCCCAAGTTCGGGGAGGCTCCGGAACTGGCGTTGCAGCAAATGGCCGCTCTTTGCAGAGAGGCAAGTGAAGACGCATTCAATCCGCACGATATGGTGCGCCGCAGGGCAGACCAGCGCGAACAGGCCTATCGCAAGCTGATGGCGGCGCTGCCGCCACGCAAGGCCAAGCGCCTGCGCGGATACCGCGCCAAGGTCAGTCGTTACGCGGCGTCGCGGGAGATGTTCAAACACCATGTCATGCAGGTGTATGCGCGGGTGCGTCGGCTGCTCCTGCACCGGGCGCAGGCCTTTGTTCAAGCAGGTCGGCTCGATCGGCCGGAGCAGATATTCGAGATGTGGATCGAGGACGTGGACCGCGCAACCGCAGATCCGGCGTTCGATCTGCGCGCCTGCGTGGAACGGCGCGGCGCATTCGCCCGCAAGCTTGCCGCCCATGTGCGCGCTTTTCCGATGTTCATTGACTCCCGCGGGCGGAGGGTTCTGCCTCCAGTGGTCCGCGAGGGGGACGTGCTGACCGGTGCCGCGATTTCACCGGGCGTCGCCCGGGGGCCGGTAAAGGTATTGGTCGACCCCTTCGAGAAGCCGGTGTTGCCGGGCGATGTTGTGGTGGCGGTGACCACCGACCCCGGCTGGACGCCACTGTTCATCAACGCCGCCGCCGTGGTCCTGGAAGTCGGCGGGGAGCTGCAGCATGGCGCGCTGGTTGCCCGGGAGTACGGCAAGCCCTGCGTGAGCGGCATTGTGGATGTGACGGCTCGGTTCAAGGACGGACAGCAGGTGGAGGTTGATGGCGATGCGGGTGTGGTCCGCTTGCTTCGGTCCGCCTGAGTTAAACTGCTCGCTTCATCTTTGCCGCTGGAATGAAGCAGATGCCGGAAATGCGAGCCGCCTTCATCGGCTTGGGGGTCATGGGCTATCCCATGGCGGGTCACTTGGCCCGAGCGGGCTGGCAAATGGGGGTGTACAACCGCACGTCGGCCCGGGCTCGGCAGTGGGTCGATGAGTACGGTGGCCAGTGCTTCGATTCGCCCAAGGCCGCCGCCGCTGGGGCGGACTTGGCGTTCGTTTGCGTGGGCAATGACGATGACGTCCGTAGCGTTTGCCTGACGGAAACGGGCATCTTGAACGGCATGGCTTCGGGCAGTGTGCTGGTGGATCACACCACCGTTTCCGCTGAAGTCGCGCGGGAGCTGGCTGCTGCCGCCCGTAAGCGGGATGTCGGCTTTGTGGACGCCCCGGTGTCCGGCGGCCAGGCCGGGGCGGAGAACGGCCAACTCACCATCATGGCGGGCGGCACTGCTGCCGACTACGAGCGAGCGCTGCCAGCCATGGACTGCTACGCTCGCTTTGTGCGTCGGATGGGCCCGGCGGGTGCCGGGCAACTCACCAAGATGGTGAATCAGATCTGCATCGCCGGGGTTCTGCAGGGCTTGAGCGAAGGCATTGATTTCGCCCAACGTGCGGCGCTCGATGCCGATGCCGTGGTGGACGTCATTGCCAAGGGTGCCGCCCAGTCTTGGCAAATGGAGAACCGGGCGCACACCATGGCGGAAGGCAAGTTCGACTTCGGCTTTGCGGTGCAGTGGATGCGCAAGGACCTCGACATCGTGCTGCGCACGGGACGCAGCTTGGGCGCCAAACTGCCGCTAACGGCCTTGGTCGATCAATTCTACGCGGACGTGGAAGCCAAGGGCGGCAGCCGCTGGGACACCTCCAGCCTCATCACCCGGCTTAGCGACTGATGGCTTCGTTCGGCTTGCCAGTGCTCTGTCAACCACCTGATGCGTCATTAGTGGGTTGACGAAGCCCTAGGGGCTAGCGCTGCGCTAGGGGCACAAAATCCCGCTGTTGGTGCCCTTGGTAGAGCTGTCGGGGTCGGCCAAGGCGGTAGGCCCCGCCGATCATTTCGTTCCAGTGGGCGATCCAGCCCGGCGTTCGGCCGGTGGCGAAGATCACCGTGAACATTTCCACGGGTATGCCGATGGCCTTGAGAATGATGCCCGAATAGAAGTCCACGTTGGGATAGAGGCGTTTTTCGACGAAGTAACTGTCCTCAAGCGCTATATTCTCCAGGCGCTGGGCCATTCGCAGCGTCGGGTTGTCCTCCACCCCAAGTTCGTTGAGCACCTCATGGCAGGTCTGCTGCATCACCTTGGCGCGTGGATCGTAGCTCTTGTACACCCGATGGCCGAAGCCCATCAGGCGGAAAGGATCGTCCCGGTCCTTGGCCTTGGCGACGAACTTGTCGATGTTGCGCTCGTCGCCGATTTCATCGAGCATGTTCAACACCGCCTCGTTGGCGCCGCCGTGCGCCGGCCCCCAAAGGGCGGCAATGCCGGCGGCGATGCAAGCGTAGGGGTTGGCTCCTGTGGAGCCTGCCATGCGGACGGTGGACGTGGAGGCGTTTTGCTCGTGGTCGGCATGGAGCAGCAGGATGCGATCCATGGCCCGCGCGATGACGGGGCTGACTTCGTAGTCCTCGCAGGGTGTGGCGAACATCATGTGCAGAAAGTTCTCTGCGTAGCTTAAGTCGTTGCGGGGATAGACAAAGGGCTCGCCGCGCGCGTACTTGTAGCTCATGGCGGCCAGGGTGGGCATCTTGGCGATCAGCCGCAGCGCCGTTCGGCGCCGATGCTCCTCGTTGTTGATGTCCAGCGAGTTGTGGTAGAAGGCCGACAGCGCCCCGACGATGCCGCACATGATGGCCATGGGATGGGCTTCGCGGCGGAAGCCCTCAATGAAGGTGCGCAGCTTTTCATGCACCATGGTGTGGCGCTTGACGGTGGTGTTGAACTGCTCGCGCTCAGCCGCGTTCGGCAGTTCGCCGTTCAGCAGCAGGTAGCAGAGCTCCAGGTAGTCGGACTGCTCCGCGAGTTGGTCGATGGGATAGCCGCGATGCAGCAGCACCCCGGCATCGCCGTCGATGTAGGTGATCTCGGAGTCGCAGGAGGCGGTGGAAACAAAGCCGGGATCATAGGTGAAATAGCCTTGGCTGGTCAGCCTGCCGACGTCGATGACGTTCGGGCCTTCACTGCCCGCCATCACCGGTAGTTCGATTTCCTTGTCGTCAATGCTGAGCCGCGCAACCCGTTGACTTCCGTGCGCCACGAATCCTCCCGTAAACTGACTTATTGCCGCACGCCTTGATGGGCGGGGCCGTTCTCGAATTCAGCGAATGAGCTTATAGGCGAAGGCCCGCCGTTGTCAATTTTCGCGTGGCTTGCGGCGTTGCAACGGACGGCCGATGGCGTAGTAGTTGAAGCCGAGCTGGCCTAGGCGACGGGGGTCGTAGAGGTTGCGGCCATCGAAAATCGTGGGCTCGAGAAGGTCGGTGCGCAGTTGGTCGAAATCGGGGCTGCGGAATTCGTTCCACTCGGTGAGGATGGCGAGCCCATCGGCACCGGCCACGGTGTCCTGGCGGCGCTCGCAGACCGCAATTTGGTCGCCGTAGAGGCGCTTGGCCTCATCGCCCGCGACGGGATCGTAGGCCCGCACACGGGCGCCTGCGGCGAGCAGCTCGTCGATGACCTTGCGGCTTGGCGCTTCGCGCATGTCGTTGGTGTTGGGCTTGAAGGCCAGTCCCCAGAGCGCGATCGTGCGGCCGCCCAATCGGCCGCCGTAGTGGCTGCGCATCTTGCGCACCAGCAGGCTCTTTTGCCGTTCGTTGACGCGCTCCACCGATTTCAAAAGGTGCGCCTCAACGCCCGCTTCCGCGGCGGTGTGAATGAGCGCCTTGATGTCCTTGGGCAAGCAGGCGCCCCCATAGCCGGCCCCCGCGTAGATGAAGTGGGTGCCGATGCGGGGATCGCGGCCTACGCCTGCGCGCACCGCTTCGATGTCCGCGCCCACGTGGTCCGCTAGGTTGGCAAGTTCGTTCATCAGGCTGATGCGGGTGGCCAGCATGGCGTTGGCGGCGTACTTGGTCAGTTCCGCCGAGCGCACGTCCATGCGCACGAACTTGTCGCGGTTGCGGCTGAAAGGCTCGTAGAGCCGCTCAAGACGGGCGCGGCTTGAGTCGCGGTTGGCGCCGATGATGATGCGGTCGGGGCGCATGAAGTCGTTGACCGCAGCGCCTTCCTTGAGGAATTCCGGATTGGAGACCACGTCGAAGTCGAAGCTGGCGCCCCGCTGCTTGAGCGCTGTGGCGATGATGGCCCGCACCTTGTCGGCGGTGCCCACGGGGACCGTGGACTTGTCAACGACGATCTTGGCGGCCTCCATGCGCTGCCCAATGCGCTCGGCCACTTCGAACACGAAGCGGAGGTCGGCTTGGCCGTCGTCGCGGGCCGGCGTGCCCACGGCGATGAATAGAATCTCGCCGTGATCCACGCCCTGATTGGCATCTTCGGTGAAGCGCAGCCTTCCGGCGGCGGCGTTGGCCGCGACCAAGGGCTCAAGCCCCGGTTCGTAGATCGGGACGCGGCCCTCTGAAAGCGCGTTGATGCGCTCCGCGTCCACGTCCACGCAGAGCACTGAGTTGCCCATTTCGGCGAAGCAGGTGCCGGTCACCAAGCCGACGTAACCGGCCCCGAAAATGGTTACATTCACGCAGGCGCCATCACGGCTTCAATCAAGAACGGTCCGGGGTTGGCAAAGCTCTCGGCCAGCGCTGCGGACAAGGCTTCGGCGCTGTCGGCACGGCGGCCGGGCACGCCCATGCCCGCCGCCAGCGCCACCCAATCAAGATCCGGACGGTCGAGCTGCAGCATGTCCATGGCCTTGGGGCCCGGGTTGTGGGCGCCCACCCGCATGAATTCGACTTGCAATATGGCGTACTTGCGATTGGAGAAGATGATCGTGGTCACATCCAAACCCTCCCTAGCCTGCGTCCAAAGCGCTTGCACCGTGTACATGCCGCTGCCGTCGGCCTCTAGGTTCAGCACCCGCCGGTCCGGGCAGGCGATGGCCGCGCCCACGGCGACGGGTATGCCCATGCCGATGGCGCCGCCGGTGAGATCAAGCACATCGTGGGGCGGTGCGCCGGCGGTCATTCCCGGCATCGCGAATCCGGAAGTCGCCGCCTCATTGACGATGATGGCGTCTTCCGGCAACAGCGCCGCCACGGCTGCTGCGGCAGATTCCGGGGTGAGCGGGCCGTGCGGCGGATCGACCTTGCGCAAGGAGTTGACGCGGGGCGGCAGCCGGACGGCGTCTAAGGCTTCAGCCACCTCCGTCAAGGCGGCCAAGGCGTCTTCGCCACGTTCGGTCAGCGTGTGCACGGCGCATTCCGATGGGGTCAGTTCGCTGGCCCGGCCCGGATAGGCGAAGAAGCTGACCGGCGCCTTGGTGTCCACCAGGATCAGGTGGCGGATGCCTGCCAACGCCTCCTCCGCCTGTTCGGCGAAGTAGGGCAGGCGGGGCAACTCCACTCGTCCGGCACCTCGGGGGATCCGAGCTAGAAAAGTATCGCCCAGCAGTTTGGCGCCGGACGCCTGCTGAATGCGGCTGGCGGTGCGCAACGCCTCATCGCTGACGCCCTCGCCGTTCATCAGCAGGGCGCAGGGCTCGCCGCTGCGCAGCGCGGCCACTACGGCATCGACCCGCTGCGGATTCGGGGCCACAAGATCAGCAGGCGGCAGGGGCGAGGCTGGCGCTTGGGCGGCGTTCCAAGCGGTATCCGCAGGCAGGATCAGGGTGGCGACGCAGCCTGGCGGTCCTTGGGCGGCTTGAACGGCCTCGGCAGCATCGGCGGCCAGGCCTTCCGCGCTTTCAGCCAAGCGCACCCAACCGGACACCGGGCCCGCGAAACCGGCGATGTCGGAGGTGAGGGGTGCGTCGAGCGCCCGGTGGTAGGTGGCATGCTCCCCCACCACGTTGACGACCGGCGAGAAGGCACGCCGGGCGTTGTGCAGATTGGCCAGGCCGTTGGCGAGGCCCGGCCCCAAGTGCAACAGCGTGCAGGCCGGCTTGCCCGCCATGCGGGCGTAGCCGTCGGCAGCCCCGGTGACCGCGCCTTCAAACAGGCCGAGCACCCCACGCATGCCGTCCTGCATATCCAAGGCCGCCACGAAGTGCATCTCCGAAGTGCCCGGGTTGGTGAAGCAGACTTCAACGCCCCCGTCAACAAGGGTCTGCAAAAGCGATTGAGCGCCGTTCATCGAGGATTCCACCGGGCAAAAACGCAGTTTAGCGGAATTGTTCAATTCAAGGGGGCCCAATCGAGGGCGGGACAGGCCTATTCAAAAGTCCTTGATTTGCCGTTGATCGGTCGGGTTTTTGGAGATG
>VYDB01000030.1 GCA_009843635.1 Gammaproteobacteria bacterium | reverse complement strand
TCCAAAAACCCGACCGATCAACGGCAAATCAAGGACTTTTGAATAGGCCTGGCGGTAAAAGCAACACCAACCGGCCAATCAGCCGCCGCGCCGCTGGGAGTCGTTTTGCCGTCATGGATTCGTCATAATTCCGCCCTGTAATTCCGCCAAGCCATCCCCCCGCAGGCGCCCGCATGGACAACAAGGTTTTGGTCATTGAAGATGAGCAGGAGATTCGCGAGATGCTCAACTTCTCCCTGACCCGAGCGGGTTTCAGCGTCTGCGAGGCGGACAGCGCCGAATCCGCTTTGCGCCAGCTCGACGGCCCGCTGCCGGCGCTGCTCATCATCGACTGGATGCTGCCGGGCATGAGCGGCGTGGAACTGGCCCGCCGGCTGCGGCGCGATGAGCACACGGCCAGCCTGCCGATGATCATGCTCACCGCCCGCGGCGAAGAGACCGACAAGCTCAAGAGCTTTGACTCCGGCGTGGACGACTACCTCACCAAGCCGTTCTCGCCGAAGGAGCTGATCGCCCGCATGCGGGCGCTGCTGCGGCGCACCGGCACGCCGGAAAACGCCATCATCGCCCACGGGCCATTGCGCTTGGACTTGAAGGCGCACAAGCTCTCCGTCGATGGGCAGGCGGTGAAGGTCGGCCCCACCGAGTTCCGCCTGCTGGAACTGTTCATGCGCAATCCGGAGCGCGCCTTTGCCCGCGCCCAACTCCTCGACCGCGTGTGGGGCCGCAGCATCTACGTGGAGGAACGCACGGTGGATGTGCATGTGCTGCGCCTGCGCAAGACGCTCAAGCCCCACGGCGCCGACCAATTCATTCAAACCGTGCGCGGCGTGGGCTATCGATTCAGCCCCGCCTGATGAGCCTCTACAGTCGCAAGGAACTGCTGGCCGCCGGTGCGCTGGCGCTGGCTGCCCTAGTCATGGGTCTCGCGCTCGGAGTCTTGGGATGGACCCTGTTCGCCGCTGCCGCAGCCGGGCTCGTTTACCAACATCGGGACTTGCGCAAGTTCGTGCGCTGGGCCAAAAAGCCGCTGCGGCGCCCCAAGTTCGCCAACGAGGGCCTGCAGCAAGCCAGCCGCTCCCTGCGCCGGTCCTTGAAGCAGGCGCGACGGCGGACGCACGAAGCCCTGCAGCAGACCTCCCACTTTCGGGGCGTGACGGCGGCGCTGCCGGATGCCGCCATCCTGGTGGATGGGGACGGCAACATCGAGAGCTTCAACGACGCCTCGGTGGCCCTGCTGCACTTGAAACGCAAGGACACCGGCAAACACCTCGGCACCCTGCTGCGGCATCCGGACGCCATTCGGCTGCTGAACCAGGAAACGCCGGATCCCACTGCCGAATTCAGTTCCCCCTTTATCGAGGGCCAGCGGCTGGAGCTGCGCCGCGTGCCGGTGGCCAAGAACCAGGATCTCATCCTGGCTAGGGACGTGACCCACCTGAACCGGTTGCTGAGCATGCGCCAGGACTTCGTGGCCAACGTCTCCCACGAGCTGCGCACCCCGCTGACCATCATCGTCGGCTACCTGGAGGCCATTGAAGACGAGGTGCTCGACGAAGCCACCCTGCGGCGGCTGGTCAGCAAGCTCGGCTCGCCGACCCACCGCATGCAGGCCCTGGTCGATGACCTGCTCATGCTCACCCGGCTGGAATCGAGCCCCGCGCCCGAACCGGGCGACCTCACCGCAATCGACGTCAAGCAATTGGTGGGCGGCGTGGTGGATGACTTGGCGGGCATGGCCGGCAACGGCCATCGGATCACCCAGCGCATGTCGTGCGGCTTGCGGGTGCTGGGCCTCGAGAAGGAGTTGCACAGCGCCTGCACCAACCTCATCACCAATGCCATCAAGTACAGCCCCCAAGGCGGCGAGGTCAGCATCAGTTGGACGGCCGGCGATGACGGCGCCACGCTGGAGGTGACCGACGAAGGCGTGGGCATCGCGCCCGAACACCTCTCAAGGCTGACCGAGCGCTTCTATCGCGTCGACTTGGCGGGTGCTAGGGTGCGCGGCGGCACCGGCTTGGGCCTGGCCATCGTCAAGCACGTCCTCAAGCGGCACAACAGCCAACTGCAAATCGAAAGCGAGGTTGGCAAGGGCAGCCGCTTCTACTGCCAATTCCGGCCCGACCAACTGCAAGCGCAAAACTAAACTCTAACGCCGCGCCATCGGCGTCTGCATCAGGTGATGGCCGCCGTCGAGAATTAGGGTCTCGCCGGTGACCACGCTGGCGCCGGTGAGGAACTGGAGAATGCCTTCGGCGACGGTATCCGGCGTGGTGGTGAGGCGCAGCGGCGTGTTCTGCTCCAGGTAGGCCTTGGCGCGGTCGTAAGTCTCCTGGCCCATGCCTTCGGCCAGCCAATCCCCTTGAATGAAGCCTGGGCAGACCGTGTTGACCCGGATTTCCGGCCCCAGCACCCGCGCCAAGGAGAGGCCTAGAGTGATCAAAGCCCCCTTGGAGGCGGCGTAGGCGATTGAGCTGCCCACCCCCATGACCCCGGCGATGGAAGCCACGTTGACGATGCTGCCCCGGCCGCCGCGCCGCATCAGGGGGGCGGCGGCGCGAGCCATCTGGTAAGGCCCCACCGTGTTGACGCCGTAGATGTGCAGGAAATCCTGCTTGTCCAAGCCCTCCAAGTCGTCGTGGGCGCAGAACTTGGTGGTGCCGGCGTTGTTGACCAAGCCATCGAGCCGTCCCCACCTCGATTCCGCCGCGGCGACCAGCTTGCGGCAGTCCGCATCGTCGCTCACGTCGGCCTGGACCACCTCGGTTTCAACGCCAAAGGCATGGCACTCCGCTTCCGTGCGCTTAGCCCCGGCTTCGTTGTGGGCGTAGTTGATGACGACGTGACAGCCCAACTCCGCCAATTGCCGGGCGCAAGCCGCCCCCACGCCGCTCGATGAGCCGGTGACAATGACCACGCCATCCTGCAAGTCCATCATGCCGTCACTCTAAATCAAGGTTAGTATTCGCCCTTTTTTCCGGGAGGTCAAAGCCGCATGGGAACCATCGAGGCCGTCATCTGGGACTTCGGCGGCGTGTTGACGACGTCGCCGTTCGAGGCTTTCAACCGTTACGAGCAGGCCCACGGGCTGCCCAACGACTTCATTCGCGGCATCAACGCCACCAACCCGGAAGGCAACGCCTGGGCGCAATTCGAGTCGGCCCAACTCACCTTGGAGGAGTTCGACGCGGCGTTCGCCGCCGAGGCGGCTGCGAGGGGCTGCAAGGTGCCGGGGCGGGACGTCATCGCGCTGCTGAGCGGCGACCTGCGGCCGCGCATGGTGGAGGTGCTCAAACGCTGCAAGGCGCGCTTCAAGGTGGCCTGCATCACCAACAACGTCAAATCCGGCACCGGCCCAGCGATGGCCACCAGCGATGCCAAGCGCGAGCAGACCGAAGCCGTGATGGACCTGTTCGACTTGGTGGTGGAGTCGAGCGTCGAGGGCATCCGCAAGCCGAACCCGGAGATCTACCGCCTCACTTGCGCCCGGCTCGGCGTCGCACCCGACGCCTGCGCCTTCCTCGACGACCTCGGCATCAACCTAAAGCCCGCCCGGCAGCTCGGCATGCAGACCATCAAGGTCTTGGAGGAAGACCAAGCGATCCAGGAGTTGGCGGAGATCACGGGCATCGAGATGCCCGCTGCCTAGCCGCCTTCGATGCGTGACATGAAGAACACTTCGCTGTCGGCACCGATCGGCTCAAGAAAGGCGTCTTGGTAGATCTGCCCGTCAATGGCCACCGCCGCCTTGTTCAGCGGCTCGCGAACGCCGGGCCAGCGCTTTTCTAGGATGGTCAGAAGGTCCCGGTAGTTGGCCACCGCCACCTCGATCTCCCGCTCGCCCCCGGTGTGGGCGAGCAGGTGATCGGGGAACACGACCTTGGCCATCCGACTTTGCGGCTGAGCCGCTCCGCTGTAAGGCCTAGTCGTTGCTCAAAGCCGCCAGGATGCGCGGCGGCGACAGCGGCAGGTCGTTGATGCGCACGCCGGTGGCGTCGCGCACGGCGTTGGAGGCAACCGCCAGCGGGGCGACGATGGGCGTCTCGCCCACGCCGCGCACCCCGTAGGGATGGCTCGGATTGGGCACCTCAACGATTTGCGTGTCGATCATCGGCAGGTCCGAGGCCACGGGCACCCGGTAGTCCAGGAAGCCCGCATTCTCCATCACGCCGTCGGCGTCATAGATGTACTCCTCGTTCAGCGCCCAACCGAGGCCCTGGGCGGCGCCGCCCTGCATCTGGCCCTCCACGAAGGCCGGGTGGATGGCCTTGCCAGCGTCCTGAATGCCGGTGAAGGACAGCACCTCAACGGCGCCGGTTTCCGGATCCACCTTCAGGTCGCCGAAGTTGACGGAGAAGCTGGCGCCCGCGCCCTGGGCGTTCAACGACGCCCGGCCAAGGATCGGGCCGCCGGTCTTGGGCGCGCTGGCCGCAATGTCCGCCAAGCTTAAGGGGCTGACGTCTGCATTCACGCCGGGCGCTGGAACCGCCTGGCCGTCTTGCCATTCCACTTGGTCGTCATCCATGCCCCAGGTCGCCGCCGCCCGCGACTTGCACTGGGCGATGATGTCCTCGCAAGCCTGCACCACCGCCAAGCCGGTGGCGAAGGTGGTGCGGCTGCCGCCGGTGACGTTGCAGAAGCCGGTGCTTTCGGTGTCGCCGATGTAGGTCTTGACCTGCTCGTAGGGCACGCCCAGGGTCTCCGCCGCCATCAGGCCCATGGAGGCCCGGGAGCCGCCGATATCGGGGTTGCCTTCCATGACGATCACGGTACCGTCTTCGTTGATGCGCACCTCGGCGCTCGACTGCATGCCGATGTTGAACCAGAAGCCCGCAGCCACCCCGCGCCCGGCGCCTTCCGGCACCGGCTTGGTGTAGTTGGGGTGCTTCTTGGCCGCTTCGATGCAGGCCTTGAAGCCGATGGCCGGGAACTTCGGCCCGTACGGGGCTTGGGTGCCCTCATCGGCGGCATTGACCATGCGCAAATCGAGGGGGTCCATGCCGATCTGGCGAGCGATGTCGTCCAAGGCCACCTCGAAGGCGTGCATCGCTTGGGGCGCGCCCGGCGCCCGGTAGGCGGCCACCTTGGGCTTGTTCACCAGCACGTCGTGCCCTTCGACCAGGAAGTTCTCGATCTCGTAGGGGGCGAAGATCGACATGGCGCCGGGCATGACCGGCGCACCAGCGAATGCCCCGGCCTCATAGGCCAGCCAAGCCTTGGCGGCGGTGATCTTGCCGTCGTTCTGCGCGCCTATCTTCACCCGGCAGACGCTGCCGGAGGTGGGGCCCGTGGCGCGGAACACTTCCTCGCGGGACATGACCATCTTCACCGGCCGGCCGGCGTGCTTGGACAGCAACACGGCCACCGGCTCCAAGTAAACCACCGTCTTGCCGCCAAAGCCGCCGCCGATTTCCGAGGCGATGAACTTCAGGTCGCCGATCTTCCAGTTGAGGATCTTCGAGGTCATGGCGCGGAACTCGAAGTGGCCTTGGGTGCAGCACCAGACGGTGGCCTTGCCCTCCTCGTTGACCGTCGCCGTGCAGGCGTGGGGCTCGATGTAGCCCTGGTGGGCCATGGGGATGCGGTACTCGCCCTCCACCACCACGTCGGCCTGCTCAAAGCCCGCGTCGAGGTCGCCCCGGGCCAAGACCATCACCGAGGCGATGTTGCTCGGCTTGTCGGGCTTTTCGGGCAGGTTCTTGGTGAAGCAGTTGTCATCGAGCAGGGTCGCGTCCGGGGCCATGGCCTCCACCACGTCGAGCACCGGCGGCAGCGGTTCGTACTCCACCTCGATGGCGTCCAAGGCCCGCTCGGCAATCTCCACGCTGGTGGCCGCCACCGCCGCCACCGCATGGCCGTGGTAGAGGGCCTTGTCCCGGGCCATGACGTTCTTGGCGATGTCGGCCACGTCGCCGCCGCCCTCGCCGCCAACCTCGCCGCTCTGCACCGACGGGAAGTCGGCGCCGGACACGGCCGCGTGGACGCCATCCATGGCCAGGGCCTTGGAGACATCCACGCTCTTGATGCGGGCATGGGCGTGGGGACTGCGCAGCACGCTGCCGTGCAGCATGTTGGGCAGATTCTGGTCGGCGCCGAACTGCGCCCTGCCGGTGACCTTGTCCACCCCGTCCGGGCGCACCGGGCTGGTTCCCACATATCGATAATCTACGGCCTCAGCCATTTACGACCTCCTGTTGGACGTATCAATTTCAGTTCAATCATGCCTCGTGGGCGAGTTCCTGGGCGGCATCCTGCACCGCCCGAACGATCTTGTCGTAGCCGGTGCACCGACACAGGTTGCCAGCCAGCCAATAGCGGATGGTGCGCTCGTCGGGGTCCGGGTTGCGGTCGAGCAGCGCCTTGGTGGCGACGATGAAGCCGGGCGTGCAGACGCCGCACTGCAGGGCCGCGTGCTCAAGGAACTTCTCTTGAATGGGATGCAGGCCGTCGCCCTCAGCGATGCCTTCAATGGTGGTGATCTCGGCCCCTTCGGCCTCCGCGGCCAGCATCAGGCAGGAGCAGACCAAGCGGCCATCGACGATCACCGAGCAGGCACCGCAGTCGCCGGTGCCGCAGCCTTCCTTGGTGCCGAGCTTGCCCACCTCGTCGCGCAGCGCGTCGAGCAGGGACTGTTGCGGCGAGCCGAGAAAATCGACCTGGTCGCCGTTGATGGTGGTGCGGATGTGCATTTTGCTCATGGGGGTAATTCTCCTAAGCGGCCAAGGCGCGGTCGCGGGCGATGGCCCCGGCGCGCCGGCAAAGGACGGCGACGACCTTGCGCCGGTATTCGACGGTGCCGCGCTTGTCGGTGATGGGGGAAGCGGCGGCCGAACAGGCGGCGCCGGCGGCGGCTAGCGCCTCGTCATCCACTGTGGTGCCGACCAACGCTGCGGCGGCATCGGCCACCAGCAGCGGAGTCGGGGCCACGGCGCCGATGCCCACCCGGGCCGCCGTGCAGGTGCCGCTGCCGTCCAGCGTGACGCTGACGCCGGCGCCGGCCACGGCGATGTCCATCTCGGTGCGGGGGATGAAGCGCAGGTAGGCGTCGCCGGTGTTGGCCGGCGGGCGCGGGAACTTCAGGCCGAGCAGGAATTCATCGCCGGTCATGACGTTGGTGCCCACGCCGGTGCAGAAATCCTCCACCGGCACTTCCCGCTCGCCGCCGCTGCCGGCGATGACGCAGATGCCGCGGTCGGCGATCATGGCGGGAATGGTGTCGGCGGCGGGCGATGAGTTGCACAGATTGCCGCCCAAGGAGGCGCGGCCCTGGATCTGGGTGGAGCCGATGAGGTCCGCCGATTCGATCAGGCCCGGCAGGAGGGATTTCAGTTCCTCGTTCTCGTTCAGGATGGCGCTGGGGATGGCCGCGCCGATGTAGATTTCATCGCCGCCGATGTCCAGGCGGTTGGTCTCTTCGATCTTCTTGACGTCGACGATGGTGCGCGGCGCCTTGTCCAAGCCGCGCAACTGCACCAGCAGATCGGTGCCGCCCGCCAGAACCTGGGCACGCCGCCCGTTGTTGGCATGGTCCTGCAGAACGCCGACGGCATCAGCGACACTGCGCGGGGCCACGTAGGCAAATTCGCCCATGAATCCTCCCTGTTAGATTTCGGATGTTGAGCCCGAGCGGCGTCAAGCACTGCCGCTCTTCGGGGGGCGCAATGTATCACAGAATCAGAAAAGAATAGGCATTGCCAAGGCTCCCAAGGAGCACTCCGTTTCAAATCGAGGGCAGATCGTCAACGGCGCTATAATTTGGCCATTGCAAACGTCTTGGAGGCCCCTATGCAGCGTGAGTCCATGGAATTCGACGTGGTGATCGTCGGGGGTGGGCCTGCGGGGCTGTCGGCGGCCATCCGGTTGATGCAGCTTGGGGCGGAGGCTGGCGAGGATGTTTCCGTCTGCCTCGTTGAGAAGGGCAGCGAGGTCGGGGCGCACATTCTTTCCGGGGCCATTCTCGATCCCAAGTCGCTCAACGAGCTGCTGCCGGATTGGCAATCCATGGGCGCCCCGGTGACCACGCCGGTCACCAGCGACGAGTACTACATGCTGACCAGCGCCAAGGCGCGCATCCCCCTGCCCCGCCTGATCATCCCGCGCCCCATTCACAACAAGGGCAACTACGCCATATCGCTGGGCAACCTGTGCCGCTGGCTGGGCGAGCAGGCGGAGGAAATGGGCGTCAACGTCTTCCCCGGCTTCGCCGCCAGCGAAGTGCTCTACAACGACGACGGCAGCGTCAAGGGGGTCGCCACCGGCGACATGGGCATCGGCAAGGACGGTGCGCCCAAGGACACCCACGAGCCGGGCTACGAACTGCACGCCAAGTACACCCTGTTCGCCGAAGGCTGCCGGGGCCACCTCGGCAAGCAGCTCATGGCCAAGTTCGGCCTGCGCGAGAACAGCGGCACCCAGCACTACGGCATCGGCCTCAAGGAACTGTGGGACATCGACCCCGCCAAGCACGAGCCGGGGCGCATCCTGCACGCCCTCGGCTGGCCGCTGGGCCGCTTGGCAGGCACCACCGGCGGCAGCTTCCTTTATCACTTGGACAACAACCAAGTCTCCCTCGGCCTGATCGTTGACCTGTGCTACGCCAACCCCCACTTAAGCCCCTTCGACGAGATGCAGCGCTGGAAGCACCACCCGCTGATTGCCGACCAGCTCGAAGGCGGCACCCGCGTCTCCTACGGCGCCCGGGCCATCGTCAAGGGCGGCCTGCAGGCACTGCCCAAGCTGACCGTGCCGGGCGCGGCCCTAGTGGGCGACGACGCCGGCTTCCTGAACGTGCTCAAGGTCAAGGGCAGCCACACGGCGATGAAGTCCGGCATGCTCGGCGCCGAAGCGGTGTTCGCCGCCCTGCAGCGCGGCGAGGCGGGCACCGAAGTGGATCTGCAGCAACGCTTCGAGGCGTCTTGGCTGCACAAAGAACTGCGTTCCACCCGCAACGCCGGGCCGGCCTGGCACAAGCTCGGCATCTTCTTCGGCTCCGCCTACTCCTTCGCCGAGCAGCTCATCGGCGGCAAAACCCCTTGGACGCTCCAAGACCAGGTGCCCGACCACGCCACCCTCAAACCCGCTGCTGACGCGCCGCAAATCGACTACCCCAAGCCGGACGGCAAGCTGTCGTTCGACAAGCTCTCCAGCGTGTTCCTCTCCAACACCAACCACGAGGAGGACCAGCCCTGCCACCTGACGCTGGCGGACCCGGAGGTGCCGATCCGCGACAACCTGCCCAAGTTCGACGAACCCGCGCAACGCTATTGCCCGGCGGGGGTTTACGAGGTGGTGCAGGAGAACGGCGCGCCGCGCTTTCAGATCAACGCCCAGAACTGCGTGCACTGCAAGACCTGCGACATCAAGGACCCGGCCCAGAACATCAATTGGGTGGTGCCGGAAGGGGCCGGCGGGCCGAACTACCCCAACATGTAGCTCATTCGCTGGCCCCCAAATCGAAGCGGGCGCCGGCGGAACGCAGCCACAGGCGACCATCCGCCTCTTCGGCGAGGTCGATCAACTGGTAGTAGGGCGCCCTGGCGACCAGGGCGTTCAAGCCATCGCGCACGTGAACGTAGGGCCGAGGGCCCAGCGGACCCTCAAGCAGCCAGAAGGCATGCTCCGCATCGAGGCGCACCACGTCATCGGTTTGGGTGCGCAGCAGGATCTCCTGGTCGCCGCCCTGCCCCGCGCACTCGCACTCCACCGCCAGCAGCGGCGCGTCCTCGACGGTGATGCGCAGCTTCTCTTGGGGCGTCACCAAAAAGTAGCCGCCCTCCTCCTTGCGCAGGATGCTGGTGAACAGGCGCACCAGCGCCGTCCGCTCGAAGCGCGCGCCCTCGTGGTGCCAGACGCCCTCGCGGTCCACGCGGATGTCGATTTCGCCTTCGCGGGTGGGATGCCAGTTGGCCACTGGCGGCAGGCGCCGATCAGCCTGCATTTGCAACAGCTCGGCAAAGGGCGAGAGCGAATCGGCGGGGGCTGAACGGGCTTGAACCCCGCTGTTGGCTTGGGCGCCGCCGCTCACCCGCCGATGAACTTCATCACCGTGACCTCGCCGCGGAAGCTGAGGCTCTGCTTGTCGCCTAGGGCCCGGGTCAGCAGTTGCCGCAGGCGGGCCAGGGCTTGCGGGCGCGGCGATTCCAGCACCGGGCGCAAGTCGTGGCGGCGAGCGTTGGAGAGGCAGCCGTACAGGTAGCCGTCGGAGGACAGGCGCAGCCGCGTGCAGGTGCTGCAAAAGGGCTCGCTCTCGTTGGCGATGATGCCGAACACGCCCCGGCCCGGCACCTCGAAGCGGGCGGCGGTGGAGTCGAAGGGCGCATCGGTGCGGGTGAACTCGTAGCGCTGGCCGATATCCTCCAGGATTTCGTCCATGCCGTAGAAATCCTGGATGTATTGGTTACCCGCCCGCAGGTGGCCCATCTTCATCAACTCGATGAAGCGCAGCTCGATGCCGCGCTCGAAGCAGTAGTCGAGCATGGGCAGGATCTGGTTGGCGTTGCGGGTGCGCATCGGCACCATGTTGACCTTGACCCGGATGCCGGCCTCCAGCATGCGCTCGATGCCTTCAAGCACCGTGGCGAGGTCGCCGCTGCGGGCGATGGCTCGGAAGCCGTTGGCGTCGAGCGTATCTAAGCTGACGTTGATGCGGCGCACGCCCGCATCGATGATGAGATCTGCCTTGCGCGGCAGCAACTGGCCATTGGTGGTGAGGGACACGTCCTCCAGCGGCAGCGCCATGACCACCGGCAGCAGCGCGTCGAACTTCGGCGACAGCAGCGGCTCGCCGCCGGTGATGCGCAGCTTCTCGATGCCGGCGGATTCGATGAGCAGTTCCACCGCCTCGCCCATCTCCTCAGCGCTCAACTCCCGCACCGCGGCTTGCAGCCGCTTGCCGTTGGGCACGCAGTAGGTGCAGGCGTAGTTGCAGGCCGCGGTGAGGCTGATGCGCAGGTTGCGGAAGCGGCGGCCGTGGGCGTCAACGATCATCGAACCGTTCATTCCCTGATTAACCTGTGGTGTAGTATGCCTGTTCCGGCGCCTCAGGGGAAAATACAATTTTTCATGATGAAGCCCGAAACGGGTACCGGTTGCGCGAAAGTTGATGCTATCCCGCCCCATCATCCGCTGGCTGACCCGGCAGCGCCCGCCCGCACCCATCCCCTTAAGCAACTTCGAGCGGCTTTGCCAGGAGCTTAAGCCCTGCGACGTGGTGCTGGTGGAAGGCCGCAGCCGGGCCAGCGCCGTGGTCAAGACCGTGACCCAAAGCCCCTGGTGCCATGCCGCGCTCTACGTCGGCCGCCTCTACGACATCGAAGACCCGGAAGGGCGGCGGTTGGTGCGCGAGGCCACCGACCTGCCGGCCAGCGAGCGCCTGGTGATCGAGAGCATGCTCGGCGAAGGCTGCGTGGTGCGGCCGTTGAGCGTGTACGAGGACGATCACGTGCGCCTGTGCCGGCCCCAGGGCCTCTCCCACCCGGATGCGCAGCAGGTGCTGATGCACGCCGCCCAGCAGATCGGCAAGGGCTACGACCTGCGGCAGATCTTCGACCTGCTGCGCTTCCTGCTGCCTTGGGCCCTGATGCCGCGCCGCTGGCGCTCGAGCCTGTTCCGCCAGCTTCCCGGCAAACAGACGCGCACCGTCTGCTCAACGATGATCGCGGAGGCCTTCGGCGCGGTGCAGTTCCCCATCCTGCCCCTAGTGCAACAAGGCGAAGGCGACGAACTGCGCCTGTTCCGCCGCAACCCCAAGCTCTGCGTGCCGAGCGACTTCGACTACTCCCCCTACTTCCAGATCATCAAGTACCCATTCATGGATTTCTCAGCCCACACCGGCTACCGCCTACTCCCCTGGTCATCCCGAACCCCAGCCGCGCCACTCCCCAACAACTCAACTGCGGCGCTGGAAGCACCAAAGGAAGACTAACCTCCCCCCTCAGCCTCCAATGCGGAACCCAACCGATCCGCAAACTGCCTAGCCCAAAACACCCGATTAGACCCCTTAACCAACACCCGATCCCCAGCCCGAATGCCCCCAACCAACTCCTCAAGCAGCGCATCATCAGCCCGCTCCCGCCAAACCCAGCGCTGGGACCCAGCCAACTCCTCATAAAGCACCCGCATCCCCTCACCCACCGCCACAACCCGGTCAATGTGGCGGCAAGCCTCAGCCAGCCCCCGGTGATAGGCCTCACCCTCAGCCCCAAGCTCCAACATCTCCCCCAGCACCGCAATGGTCCGCCCCCGATCATTGCGCAGGTACAAAAGCGCCGCGCGCATGCTGGCCGGATTGGCGTTGTAACTGTCATCCACCAGCACCACCCCGCCGCAACGCCGTTCGCTGCCGCGCCCACCGGGAATCAAGCTGTCCGGTAAACCGGTTGCCGCGCTGAGCTCCCGGCCCAACGCCTTGAGCACGCAAAGCACCGCCGCCACCGACAGCGCCCGATGGGGGCCACCACCAGGCACATGGGCCGCAATGCGCTGCCCGTCCACCTTATATATGGCACGATCACCCTCGGTGCGCACCAGACGGCAATCCGCGCCCTCCCCATCGCCAAAAGCAAGCGTGGACAGATCACCCGGCAGCCCCGCCTTGCCAAGAGATTGTTCAAGCACCAGCACACCTTTATCCCGCAACCCTTTGAAAATAGATAACTTCTCTGTGCGAATAGCATCCAGATCAGCAAAGAACTCCCGATGGGCCGGATGCACGTTGAGCACAAGGGCCACGGTGGGCGAAACCAGCCGCGCAAGCGTTTCAATCTCACCAGGATGGTTGGTGCCGACCTCAAATACCGCACACTCGGCCCCAGCCGGCGCGGACGCCAAGGACAGAGGCACACCCAAATGATTGTTCAGGCTGCCCGCAGTGGTGAAGGCACCCAGCGCCGCCCCCAGCAGGGTCTTGACCGTGGTCTTGCCGCTGCTGCCGGTGACCGCAACCACCTCTCCGCCCAACGCCTGCCGCCGGGCACGGGCCAGCGCCCAAAGGCCATCGAGGCTATCGTCAACGCGCAGCAAGGGGCCGGTGGCGGCAACCTCCCGATGCACCAAGGCCCCGGCAGCGCCGCGCTCGAAGGCGTGGGCCACATAGTCGTGGCCATCGCGCTCGGAGCGGCTGGAGGCATGAAAGCGAGGCCCCGGATCGCCGGTGAGGGCGATGAACAGCTCGCCGGGCTGGATGCGGCGGGAATCGATGCATAGGCCAGTAATGTCAGGGCCGTCCTGCTCCGGCAGGTCAAGGGCCCGGCACAGTTCAGGCCAGCGCCAGAGGGGCTGCGTTTCCAACTTTTGGGGGCTCAACTGGCTTTAAGGGATTGGGTCGAAGCGGGATTATATATGGGACACCAGCGCATCGCTTACGGGTTATACTGCCGCCCCGCCCGCACTGCGGGTAGTCCCGGAGAGGTGGCCGAGCGGCTGAAGGCGCTCCCCTGCTAAGGGAGTATGGGTTGATAGCTCATCGAGGGTTCGAATCCCTCCCTCTCCGCCAAATTATAGAGCAAAAACAATAAGTTATATGACTCTCACCAAACCTTGTACCACAACAGCGAAAAGTCTGAGTCCGTCGAGAGTTGCTGACCAATGAGTAGAAGACTAGCCATTGACTTGTTTGCCGGGCCGGGCGGGCTCACCGTCGGCCTAAAGCGTGCCGGGTTCTCGGTTATCGGTGCGATCGAGTCAAATGCTCTCGCAGCCTCGACTTATCGCAAAAACCACCCGCGCGTTAGACTCATTGAGAAAGACATCAAAGCCGTAAAGCCAACCGCGTTGGCAGAATCTGCTCGATTCAGAATTGGCGAACTCGACTTACTTGCTGGCTGTCCGCCGTGTCAAGGCTTCTCCACTCTCAGAACGCTGAACGGAAAAGTGGCAATCCATGAGCCGCAGAACGAGCTTGTCTTTGATTTCTTGCGGTTTGTGAAAGAACTGAAGCCCAAAGCCGTAATGATGGAAAACGTCCCCGGTCTGTATGGTGATACCCGGTTGGACTCAATTCAAGAGCAGTTAAGCACCGCCGGCTACCAGTCTGAAGCTAGAGTCTTGAACGCTCGTGACTTCGGTGTCCCTCAGCGGCGCCGCCGAATGGTGCTGATTGCGCTACGAGGCGCGGGACCAACCTTTCCCAAAGAGAAAAAGCGCCGCCGAACTGTCAACCAAACCATTGGGCGCATGCCGGAGCCTGGACGAGGCAGCGACCCACTTCACGACTATGCAGCCAAACGGTCTCGTCGCGTCGAACAAATAATCGAGGCCATTCCATTGAACGGTGGCAGCCGAGCAGCCTTGCCCGAAAATCTGAAGCTTGATTGCCACGCCAAAGTCGACGGTTTCAAAGATGTCTACGGGCGAATGAGTTGGGCATCCCAAAGCCCCACAATCACCGGTGGCTGCATCAATCCGTCAAAGGGTCGCTTTCTTCATCCCGAACAGAATAGACCGATAACGCTTCGCGAGGCTGCTTTGCTCCAAGGTTTTCCGTCCGGGTACCACTTCAGCTTGGAACGTGGAAGATATCCGGCCGCCCAGATGATCGGCAATGCCTTTCCCCCAAAGTTTGCAGAACACCACGCACGAGAAATTGCGTACTCCCTAGACCGCCTCTAGATCCCAAGACTAGTAGAACATGCCGAACATTGACAGAATACTGCGTGCAAAACTGAATCCTCAGCAATTCGCGGCGGCAACTGACACAGCGAGTGAAGTCCTTACCCTAGCTTGCGCCGGATCGGGAAAATCAAGAACGCTGGCTTATCGGATCGCGTGGCTGATCGCGGACCGCGGAGTAGACCCGGAGAGCGTCGTTGCGTTTACATTCACTGAAAAGGCTGCCGACTCCATCAAGCTACGAGTTTCTGAGGCTCTAACCGCAAGCGGTCTTGACCCAAATTTACTCGGTAGAATATTCATCGGAACGATTCACTCATTCTGTCAATACATTTTGGGTGACATCGACGCTCGCTACCGACAATTCGAGATTCTCGACGAGAACAGGCTAAAGCTCTTTCTTATCGAGAACTACCCGGCGTTGGAATTACACCGATTGAGGTCTCGAGCACGCGGAAACTATTATTTTGAAACCATCACTGGCGCCGCTCAGACTTGGAATCTCTACAACGAGGAGTTGCTTTCGCTGCCTGATGTGGCAGCTCATGATACCGAACTTGGCACCTTCATCTCTGGACTCAACGACCTACTATTGAAACGGGAATTTTTGGACTTCTCCTTCATGCAACGGTTAGCAGTCCAGGTCATGAAAGCGGGTACCGCAACTGATGTAGTATCCAAGGTCCAGCATTTGTTGGTAGACGAGTATCAGGACATCAACCCAATTCAGGACGAGCTGATAAAACAACTCCACTCTAGCAGCGGTTCGCTTCTGGTTGTCGGTGACGATGACCAGTCGATATACGGCTGGCGGGGTGCCGACGTTACGCGAATTCAAACATTCCAGGATAGGTTTCCTGCTGTGAGCGCTCATACGATTGGCACGAACTACCGTAGTACGGAGCTGATCGTGAAAAACGCTGACGCGATGGCACACGCCGAACTGGGAGCTAACCGGATCGTGAAAAATCCGTCAGCTGTTCCCTCCACTGAGTCAAGTGAATTTCGAAATCTGTGGTTTGATGATCGAGCCGACGAGGCTAGCTGGGTTGCCCAGACAATTGAAGCGCTTATCGGAACGAGGTACGTAGAAGACGATGGTCGTGTTCGTGGTCTAGCCCCATCTGACTTCGCGATCCTAATGAGATCGACGCGCCAGCCAGAACCGAACGATCATCCGCCACGCCATGTCGCCTATTCAAGCGCACTTTCGGCGCGAGGAATTGACTTTAGCTTGGAAGCCGGCGGGAGTTTGTTTGATCGGCCACAAGTAGCAGTGATGCGAAGCGCTTTCGAACTCTTGCGAAACGGTTCACCAGATCGAGCGGTTGTTTCGGCGTTTTTCAAATCAGAAGTCCAGTCCACATTTCCGGTCGCGAATTTCACCATGCTCGCCACGGTATTTTCCGGTTGGGGGCGGATGATTCATGCGCCAGTCACACCTGGGCAACCGAGACGACGGGTGTATCCCCAAAACCTCGTCTTTGATCTCCTAGAGGCCTTCGGGCTGGCTCAATCGAAATTCGACGACGCGATTGTTCAGGATCTTGGGGTGTTCAGTCAAATCATTCAGGATGTGGAGACTGTGTTCCCAAGCGTGGATAGTACGGGACGTTTCGAGAGTATCCTGAACTTCCTTTCGGTGGTTGCGGAGAAAGGCTACGACACTAGTTCAAGCGAAATCCTCAATCGACCAAACGCGGTTACAGTTTCAACTGTGCACAAGATGAAAGGTCTTGAATTTCCGGTCGTTTTCGTGGTCGATGTAGAAGCTCAGCGTTTTCCAAAAAACCGAAGTCAGTATTCAGGCTGGATACCTAAACCACTACTGCACTTGTCGTTATCGAGAGGAGCCTACCAGTCCACCCGCGACGAGGAGGCCCGGCTGTTCTACACTGCGCTTACGAGAGCCGAGAGGTATCTTTACGTCACTGGGTCAGCACAGGTGCCTGGTGGAAAACGTGCGATGCGAGTGTCGCCATTCGCTGGCCATCTTGACGATCCTGCTATTTCCACTAGTCCGGGAGTTGCACCCCCTTCAAACGGGAGTGAGCCACCTCAGCAGAGAATTGAAGCGGTCAATTTTCCAACGAGCTTTTCGGACATCAAATACTACCTGAGGTGTCCCAAGGACTATCAGTTCAGAAAGGTCTTTGGTTTCAGCCCGGCAATCCCCGACTTATTTGGATTTGGATTGACGGTTCACGCTTCGATCGGGAAGCTTCATCAGGAGTTTGCGAATGCGATTCCCAACGAGGCTGACGCGGAGAGAGTCACGGAAGATACCTTCAACTTGAAGCATGTGATTCCAAGTCGCGATCCGAGCAAGAACCCCGGTCCCTACGAGCGTGCGAAGGATAGGGCGACCAGTCTAGTCAGGGACTACGTTGAGAGATTTGCTTCTGACTTTGCTCAAAGCAGACAGCTTGAAGCGCGGTTCGAAATTCCCGCCAATGGGACCGTCGTGTCGGGAGCGATAGACCTTATGATTAAGGAAGACGACCAAGGAAACGTTGTCGATGCCTGTGTCGTGGACTTTAAAACTATGGAGGGTGGTGACAATCCTGAAGAGAACTCGGCCTTGGAATGGACCGAGCTTGCCCTACAGGTTCAGCTCTACGCAAAGGCTGCCGTCGATATCCTCGGAAACGTGACTGAAGCGGGCTTTGTTCACCTGCTTAAAGATGGGCAAAGGGTGCCAGTGCCAATCACGGACGCCGCGCTTGATGCAGCCATATCCAATATTGAATGGGCCGTGGAGGGCATTGTCGCGCAAGACTTTCCGATGCGTCCTTCGCAAGATAAGTGTGCTGCCTGTGACTTCAGAAAGATATGCCTCATGCAGCCGGAAGGGTTCTCAAGTCGTACCGCGCCGCCAGCTCTCCATACGCCTGGTAAACCCGGCAAGAAAATCGTCGCTTGTTTTGATGACTTCGACGAGAACTTTGCGGCGCAGTAGCTGGCGCAGCCCCCACAAAGACGGTCTCTTGGATTTGGAGAGGTCAGCACATATGTCTGTACCGACTTGGTACATCCGCGAAAACGTTTGAGGACAATTGGCCAATTGTCCAAAAAAGAGAATTGTGTACCAAATGCACAGGTGCCCGTCTCTCCGGGCGGTCCCACCACTAGGCAGGTGGCGCTGGCGCTGGGCGTTCTGTGACGCAAGCGCCGATCTAGCTGCCATGTTTCACGCGGTTTCTCCTATGCGCCTATACGGACGCCAAAATGTCCATCTGCATGGGCTTGCCGGTGTACGGATCGGCCAGCGGTGGAAGCGTCGGATGGCGATTTTGGAAGTAGTCCTCAATTGACCAAAACTGAGCCTTCGGGTATCGGTTCACGCCCAGTTCAAGATATCCGGCAGCACTAGCCTCACGTTTCGCGTTGGGCGACCGAACAGGGTGCAGCGTGGTGAAGATGCCGCACTCAGCAGACTCCCGCCCAACGACGTGCAGAAAGTCCCGGAGCTGGCCTAGAGCGAATTTCCCTCCCTTGACTTGGGCTAGCACCAGCCCGCCATCGAGCAGCTTGCCGCGCCCGTCTATGCCGCTGTCGCCTACCTGCTTGGCGTTGGGCACCATGCCCGGAACGCGGGTAACCGCCCACTTCTCGAAGTCGAAGGGGTTTTCACGGGCCATTAGCTCAGCAGTGCGCATGTCCACTGGAACGCCATTGACCGGAATGCTCCGATCCGCTAGCCGCCTGTCACGCACCAAGTCGATTGCGAAGTGCGATATGTCTATGCCGACAAAACGGCGATTGAGGTTGCGCGCAGCTTCCACCGTTGTGCCACATCCGCAGAAGGGGTCGAGGACTATGTCGCCCCGATCGCTGCTCGCCTTGATAATGCGCTCCAATAGGGCGACGGGCTTTTGCGTCGGGTAGCCCAAGCGCTCACTTTTCTGCGCTATCGGCAAAGGCCACCAATCCCGCACCTTCGCCCCGCCTTCGAGCTTTCGCATCTTCCCCTTCATGTTGGCATAGCGTTCGCCGTCGATGATGTGGTTGTAGCGTTTCAATTGAGCTTCAGTTGGCTGACTGCTTCGAACCACATTGAAGGTCCGATTGTCGGATTTCGTGTAGTAAAGCAAGACGTCGTGCTTGCGGGGAAAGTGACGGGTTGCAGCTTCGTTTTCCTTGTAGCACCAAACGACTTCGTTGCGGAAGTTCCGCTCACCGAACACCGCATCCATGACTGCTTTCAGGTAATGGCTAGCTGTAGGGTCGCAGTGCAGGTAAACGCTTCCCTCCGGCTTCAGAACGCGCCGGATCTCGATCAAGCGCTCAGCCATGTAGGACAGGTAGGCCAGCATGCCGCACTCGCCAAGCACAATGCGCAGCCCTCGGATCACGTCATGGGCCTCATGCCCTATCGCCATTTCGATGGCGTCAACGCGATCCTGCGCGGCGTCATCCCAATGCCAAGTGTCCTCGAATGCCACGAACTGCGCGAAGCTGTCGCCCGCAAGGTCGGCTTGGCCTTTGTCGCGGCCAAAGAGGATGTTGTAGTTGGCCTTGGAGTTGAAGGGCGGATCGAGGTAGCAGAGATCAACGCAACCTGCGGGCCATTCCCGCATAACGTCCAAGCAGTCGCCGTAGTACAGGGAGTCGGGCTGGAAGCGCATGGCCTACTCCAATCACCCATCCCCGCCGCGTCTGGCCTGGGCCAGGATTTGGCCAAGCGGGGTGTTCTGCTGCTTGAGCCGGCTTACCCAGAAGTACATCGGGTAAATCCCCAACGTGATGATCGTCAGCCCAAAGAAAATGGTGAAATTGCCCAGCGCGCGGTTTGTGTTGCGTTCCCCGCTCATCGCACGGTTCCATTGTCGTTTTCACTTCCGGCTGGCGCCGGGCCATGCAAACGCTTCTCGGAAACGAGATGAGTCCCGCCTGTTCGCCAAGGATTGGGGAGCTACCCCACTCCGGGTCTAGGCTGTTGTATTCGACGGGAGACCCGGCAGGGCGGGCATCCCGAAAAGCGTTTGCGGGACCAAGAAAAACTCACCAGCTTGGCAATGTCAAGGTTTTGAGGTGTATCGTGGGCCGGACTGAGAGGCGCCAGCGGCAGTGGGTACGCGGGGGCTACCAGCTAATTGTTGAACTACGGTCACCGACGGCACGAGGATTGAGACGATGGCATTAACCCAAGATTTCAAGGTGACGGTGCGAGAACGGCTCCAGCGCGATCCGTTCTTCCGCAATGCGCTTCTCAAGGAGGCAGCCAATTGCCTTCTGGCCAGCGACGTGGAGACAGGCAAGTCTTTGCTCCGCGACTATGTCAACGCAACCATCGACTTTCAGGAACGCGAGGACGTGCTTCGCAGCAATCGGGAAAGAGAGACACCATGAGCACTGACAGCAACGAAAAGGCCATAACACCAGTCGTGACCCTCTCCGCCCTCCCCCTCAAGTCATTCTCACGGGGCGAAAGCTACGCCTCCGCAGACAACCGGGTGGCAGACGCCATCGGCCTGACCAAGCTCGGGGCGACATACAGCGAGGTTCCGCCAGGCAAGTCCGGCTGCCCCTTCCACGTCCACCACGGGGTGGACGAGATGTTCGTCATTCTCGAGGGCCAAGGCCGCTACCGATTCGGCGATGCCACCTACGAAGTCCGGGCCGGCGACGTCCTGGGCGCACCGCGCGGCCGTGCCGAGTTCGCCCACAAGCTGACCAACACCGGCGCAACGCCGCTCAAGTACCTCGCGATCTCTTCCGTCGCCACCAACGACCTCTTGGAGTATCCCGACAGCGGCAAGCTGATGGCGGTGTCCGACTTCGGGACGGATGCGGAAGGCTTCCACTTCATCGGCCGCGCCAACACCGCCTGCGGCTACTGGGACGACGAACCGGACAGTGCCGATTGACCGACGCTGGAGCGGACTGTGGGCAGACTGGCTGAAGAGGCGAGATGAATCGTTGAACAGCGCTCGTCTGGTGCTAGCGAACGCCGGGCAGGTACTGCATCGCGCCCACCGTGTTCCCCTCCGTGTCCCTGAACATCACGAGAGTGCCCACTTGCTCGATCTCGAACGGCAAATCACTCGCGCCTAGCCCGGCCGCGGGAGCGTGCAATGCTCCCGCGTGCGCAGGCGGTCGAGGTAGGCGCCGAGGTTCTCGAAACCGTGCAGCAGCCCGTCGGATTCGCCCCAGCTAACCGTGTAGCCAACGATGATGTCGGTGACGGTGAAGCGGTTTTCGATCAGGTAGTCCGTTCGGTCGAGCGCCGCATCGAGCACGGCGGCGCTGCGGCGGAACAGTTCGTTGTTCTGGGGGACGATGGCTGGAACCTGCTGCTCCTTTGGCATCAGGATTTCGACGCTGTTGATCTCCGAACTCCACAGCCACGGCTCCATCTCGGTCAGCGCGAAGGAGACCCACTGGTCGTGCAGCGCCCGCGCCCAAGTGCCGGGTTTGGCGACCAGTTCGCGTTCCGGCACCAGATCAGCGACGACAGTGGAGATCGCCGCGGACTCGAAGAGGGCTCGTCCGTCGATCACCGCGGCGGGCAGCTTGCTGAGCGGATGGATGGCGGCAAACTCCTCGCTATCGATGAAGTCGGACGGGTTGCCGACCGAGTCGAAGTCGAGACCCGCCTCCAGGAGCGTCCACCGGCAGCGGGCGGACCGTGTGGGCGCATGCTCATACAGCGTGATTCGTGGCATCGGACGTTTCCTTGTGGAACAACGCACAGTCTAACGCTGCCGGCGGGCTGTGGCCGTGTCCATCTGACCCATCCGGCCCACGCAACGGCGCTCGCCAGAGCGCCGTTCCACGACGACGCTAGCCCAAGGTGCCCTCGCGGCGAATTCCGCTTCTCACGCGGACCTGCTTCAACCGCTCCCCGTAGTAGCGCTGAAACACCTCGTTTTCCGGCCACACCGCAGGCTCCACCCAGTAGGCGCCCAAGCGTCCTATCAGTGCCGCAATCCAATCTGCCGCCTGCACAGTTTGGTACCGATGACTCTCCAGATGGAACGGCGGCTCAATCAATGCCCTCCGCGGGTCCGTGCCCCCGTACATGTCCCGCGACACCTGCGTTAGCAACTCGTCCCGCCCGCTGTATTCATCCAATGCGAGAAAGAACTTTGCTTGCGGACCACCCTCCGCTTCACAGAACTGGTCGAGCCTCCAAATCGCCTCGCGCAGCATTGCCGAGTACAGCCCATTTGCGTGATGTTCCGACGGAGTCGCGGTCTTTTGGACCCCAACGTAGATGACTTTGCCCCTGACCCGCCTGATCTCCCTAAACAACCTCCCGGGCAAATCGCGCACGTTCCGGTTGCTCCGCACAGCTCTTGCCCTGAACAGCTCCGAGCCTTTCCTCTCCCAGGTTGCCGGATGCTTCGGCGATTGCGCCATCTGCCTTGCGAATAGTTCACCCTTACGCTTGAAGAACCATGTCCCAAACCCTCGCACCGCCTCCGCTGGCATGATGAATCCTGCGAATCCAAATACTGGGCTTCTGTTGTGCCGAGAATCCGAGCGCCCAACGTAGGGGCCTACGTGCCCGAATTCGTCAAGATATGCTACGTAGATCACGAACTCTCTGCCCCTAGATACGCGAAAGCCCGCACACAGAGTGCGGGCCTCGGAGTGAGGGCAGGACTTGCGTCATGCGACTCGCCGGTGATCATCTGCCACCTCGTCCTATCTGTCAACACCAAATCACCGACCTGTGGGGGCCGCCAGCCAATTGTGGAACTACGGGAACAGACGGCACGGAGACTGAAACGATGGCACTAACCCGAGACATCAAGGTGACGGTGCAAGAACGGCTCCAGCGCGATCCGTTCTTCCGCGAGGCGCTTCTCAAGGAAGCTGCCGATTGCCTTCTGGCCAGCGACGTGGAGACAGGCAAGTCTTTGCTCCGCGACTATGTCAACGCAACCATCGACTTTCAGGAACGCGAGGACGTGCTTCGCAGCAATCGGGAAAGAGAGACACCATGAGCACTGACAGCAACGAAAAGGCCATAACACCAGTCGTGACCCTCTCCGCCCTCCCCCTCAAGTCATTCTCACGGGGCGAAAGCTACGCCTCCGCAGACAACCGGGTGGCAGACGCCATCGGCCTGACCAAGCTCGGGGCGACATACAGCGAGGTTCCGCCAGGCAAGTCCGGCTGCCCCTTCCACGTCCACCACGGGGTGGACGAGATGTTCGTCATTCTCGAGGGCCAAGGCCGCTACCGATTCGGCGATGCCACCTACGAAGTCCGGGCCGGCGACGTCCTGGGCGCACCGCGCGGCCGTGCCGAGTTCGCCCACAAGCTGACCAACACCGGCGCAACGCCGCTCAAGTACCTCGCGATCTCTTCCGTCGCCACCAACGACCTCTTGGAGTATCCCGACAGCGGCAAGCTGATGGCGGTGTCCGACTTCGGGACGGATGCGGAAGGCTTCCACTTCATCGGCCGCGCCAACACCGCCTGCGGCTACTGGGACGACGAACCGGACAGTGCCGATTGACCGACGCTGGAGCGGACTGTGGGCAGACTGGCTGAAGAGGCGAGATGAATCGTTGAACAGCGCTCGTCTGGTGCTAGCGAACGCCGGGCAGGTACTGCATCGCGCCCACCGTGTTCCCCTCCGTGTCCCTGAACATCACGAGAGTGCCCACTTGCTCGATCTCGAACGGCAAATCACTCGCGCCTAGCCCGGCCGCGGGAGCGTGCAATGCTCCCGCGTGCGCAGGCGGTCGAGGTAGGCGCCGAGGTTCTCGAAACCGTGCAGCAGCCCGTCGGATTCGCCCCAGCTAACCGTGTAGCCAACGATGATGTCGGTGACGGTGAAGCGGTTTTCGATCAGGTAGTCCGTTCGGTCGAGCGCCGCATCGAGCACGGCGGCGCTGCGGCGGAACAGTTCGTTGTTCTGGGGGACGATGGCTGGAACCTGCTGCTCCTTTGGCATCAGGATTTCGACGCTGTTGATCTCCGAACTCCACAGCCACGGCTCCATCTCGGTCAGCGCGAAGGAGACCCACTGGTCGTGCAGCGCCCGCGCCCAAGTGCCGGGTTTGGCGACCAGTTCGCGTTCCGGCACCAGATCAGCGACGACAGTGGAGATCGCCGCGGACTCGAAGAGGGCTCGTCCGTCGATCACCGCGGCGGGCAGCTTGCTGAGCGGATGGATGGCGGCAAACTCCTCGCTATCGATGAAGTCGGACGGGTTGCCGACCGAGTCGAAGTCGAGACCCGCCTCCAGGAGCGTCCACCGGCAGCGGGCGGACCGTGTGGGCGCATGCTCGTACAGTGTGATTCGTGGCATCGGACGTTTCCTTGTGGAACAACGCACAGTCTAACGCTGCTGGCGGGCTGTGGCCGAGGACATTGTCAGATGCATCCGATTGAACATTGGGAGTTCGGTCCAGTGCCGCTTTAGCCCAAGCGCTTGGTTTTTGAAGATTTCCCGAAAATTTATGCACAAAAATTGCACTTTTGGCCGTTTTTCGAGAGAATTATTTGCATGTAGGCCGCGAGCGGGTTCGATAGGTGAACAAAAGTAGCACCCTCCCTGAGGTGTTTCTGTCCACGTCAGAGACATCCCTTCAAATATCCCGGAGGCTGAAGCGGAGTCTGGTCAGGAAGATTGGCCCCCGATTGTACACAAGCAACATGGACGATGCGGCGGAGGACATCGTTCGCCGAAACCTCTGGAACCTGGTGGCGGCTTATGCGCCGGGAGCGTTGGTTTCTGATAGAAGCGCCATTGAGATGGCACCTGCCTCGGACGGCAGCTTTTGCATTGTCTCTTCGCTGAGCAAGAACATCGAATTGCCGGGCCTGACGATCCGAACGAGAAGGGGTGCGCCGCCCGTCCAAGGGGACTCGCCCTTCATGGACGGGGTGTTGCGCCTAAGTTCCCCGCATCGCGCGATGCTCGACAATCTAAGCCGGTCCCACGCGGTGCGGGGGCGGCTGCCCCGCACATTGGGGCAGGAGGCCGTGGAGGCGCACATGGAGCGGGTTGCGGCCCAAGCGGGGATGGATGCGCTGCGCAGGATCGTGGAGGCCGCTGCCGGCATAGCTTCCCAGATCGACAGGAAGGCCGAGGGCCAGCGACTGTACGGCATGTTCGATGAGCTTTCCGGGGGAGTGCCTGGGCGACTGCGCAGCACCTTGGCGAAAGCGCGCGCGGCAGGCACCCCCTACTCTCCCCTTTCCATAGCGCTGTGCGACCGTCTGGTGGGGGCGCTGAGGTCCGTTCCGCGCCCTGAAGTGCCTTGGGGGACTGCTCGAAAGGGCTTGGCGAGAGATACGCTGGCCTTTTTTGAAGCCTACTTCTCCAACTACATTGAGGGCACTGAGCTTACGGTGGACGAGGCGGTCGGCCTCATATTCAAGGGGCAGGACCCGAACCCTCTCCACCCAGCCGACGCGCACGACATGATTGGCCTGTGGCGCATTGTGTCCAGCGAAAGGGAAATGACCCGCACGCCCCAGACGCCAGATGAACTGCTGTCACTCCTGAGAAACCGTCATGCCGTGGCCATGGAGGGTCGCCCGGCGATCCGCCCCGGCGAGTTCAAGTCCGTGCGCAACCGCATCGGCGCCAAGGAGTTCGTGGCTCCTGAGCTGGTCGTCGGGACGTTGCGCGAGGGGTTCAAGCGCTTGGAGGCGCTGGAGTCGCCCTTCGACCGGGCCGTATTCATGCACTTCCTGGTCGCCGAGACACATCCGTTCGTGGACGGCAACGGACGCATGGCCCGGGTCATGATGAATGCGGAGTTGGTGGCGGGCGGGCTGCATCCCATCGTCATCCCCACGGCGTACCGCGAGAACTACCTAGCAGCGCAACGTTCGCTGTCGGCAGGCAACTCTCCTGACCCGCTGCCGCAGGCACTGCACCGAATCCAGCGATGGACGGCAGGGGTGCCTTGGGGTGAACTGGAGGCGACGGCGCAGGCGCTCGATGCCCGGCACGCCTTTGCCACGGAAGCGGAGTTGGACGACTTGGGGCTTCGTCTACTGGACGCAAGGAAAGTGTGAGTGCCGTCGGTCACTGAGGCGTCGTTAAGTTACGTTGCAGTATTCTTTCCGAAACGCAAGACGCAAAGATATCAAGATGAATCTGGAGGAAGCCATTCGCGTCCTGGTCCTCGGCCCAGGCCGGCAGTTTCCGGCGCTCAACACCGCTGGCCTGCGGACCCTCTTTCACAACGACGACGACAATGCCTTCAGGAAAGGTCTGCGCAAGCTCGTCGGCATTGGCCTCATCGAGCGGGTTGCCCGGGGGCTGTACCTGAACCTGGCACACCCCCACATGGGGTTCAGGGGCATCGGAATCCTCGCCCGGCGCCTTCGCCCGCGCCACCTCTCCTACCTCAGCTACGAGTATGCCCTGTCGCAGCACGGCTCCATCAGCCAAGTGCCGATGGTTTACATCATCGCCACGACCGGCCGCCCAGGTAAGTACGCCACCCGCTACGGAGACTTGGAGTTCTCCCACACTAACCGGGGCGAGGCCCAGATACTTCGGGGCACGGAAACGGACCCCGCCACGGAAATGCTCATCGCCTCGCCTGAGCTGGCAGCGGACGATCTGCGCCGCATCCGGCCTTGGAACCTCCACTTGATCGACGATGAAATGCACCAAGACGCCATCGCGGACTGGGAGAGAATGCTGGCGTCCTGAGCACCGGCCGTGGAGAAGGAGCTGCTGCACCACGAGTTGCTTGGCGCCATGAGCGAGGCGGGCTTCCTGCACCGCTTGGTTTTCAAGGGGGGCACCTGCCTGCGGATGACAGGCTAGGCAGTGGCTGCTACGTTACGCGAGAGCGCTCGGTGGAGAACAGGATGCATCGCCTTTTGGTGCTGGTGACCGTGTCGGTTTGGTGCGGGCTGAGCCATGCGGAGGGCGCCAAAGCCCTGCGCTGGACGCTCGATGAGTTTCGAACTTCCTGCATTCCGGTATGGAGTGAAGAGCCTGCGGCGGCTTGCAAGGTCGCGGAATTCGGCGAAGTTGCGAAGCTGGGCGGTTCGACGCTCTATTTTGCCCTCTATGACGACCCCTCTCAGCCAAATCCAGGGTGGGCAAGTCAATCTTCGAGGCAGCGCAATGTCTTAGTGCTGCTGAGGGCAACCGCACCCAACCCGCAGGAAGCCACCGTCATGCATGTGCGAAAGCCTGAGCCGTCTTACGTGGACGGCATGTTTCATCCCCCTGAGCTTATCCAGACCGACCTCGGCCCTGTGCTATACCTCCGAGGCAGCGGACACGGGGACGGGCGCTTTCAGTTCCAGTACGACGAACACTGGCTCTGGCGGTCTGGAACCCTAGTGCCGTTGGATGTGCATAGCTGGTTCTACTCGATGCGAACCCGGATGCCCGCCGGATTCGAACTGAAGGGCATTTCGACAAGCCGCCTCAAACTCTGTCCAAGGTGCCCCGCTCGGTCTTTGCGTTGTCCCCGGAGCGAGGGGTCTCGCCCCATAGCGTTAACTTCTTCGAATCCCAAAAAACAAAGCGCCTGACAGGCCAAACATGTTTTCCATTCGAAGCCCTTTCGGCCCTTCAGACGGGCTAATGTCTGCTCCTAGATCGCCCGAGTCGTTCAAGTTACGCGGCGGCGATCTCTCACAGCAGTTTGGGAGATTGCCGCTTTCGCGCCTGCCCCTTGAGTCCCTATCGTTTCCCCAACGACCACCGCCGGAAACGGAACGTGATCATCCACGAAGGCCACGACAGGGCCGCCAAGCGAATCTTTGGCAACGTGCGCACGATGCGCGATGTGCTACGGGCTTTCGTGGCCGGAGAGTGGGTCGCTGACCTTGACCTAGACACGCTGCGGCCGCTGCCTGGCGAGCACGTGGGCGCCGAGCTTCGGCGCCGGCGCGGCGACCTGCTTTGGATGGTCGATCTCAAGGGCGGCGGCAGCGTGGTGATCGCCGTCGAGGCCCAGTCCACGCCGGTCACGCGCATGCCGGCCCGTACGTTGACCCTTACGGGACTGATCTGCGAGGGCTTCGCAGCTGAGGCTTGGGGGCCGGGCGGCCAACTGCCCGCGGTACTGCCCATCGTGCTGTACACCGGGTCGAGCCGCTGGACGCCGGCCTTGGACCTCGCTGAACGGGTGGGGCCGCCAGCGGAGCTTTCGCCATACGTCGCCGGGCCCCGCTACCTTTTGCTTGACGTGCGGCGGATGGCGAAGCAGGATTTGCCGAAGCGTAACCTGATGTCCACATTCATACGGCTGGAGTCGGCCGGGACGCTCAAGGCCATGGAGGACGTGCTGCGCGAAACCTTCGCGTGGCTTGGCGAGGATGAGCTGACGCGGGCCTTCCTCGATTGGGCGGTCCGAGTGTTGATCCCGCTGAATTTCCCGGACGTGGACTGGGAACAGATTGAAGACCTAATGGAGGGCTTGACGATGTTGGCGGAAACGGCGAAGAAGTGGACCGAGGAATGGTTGGCAGAGGGCCGCGTGCGAGGCTTGGAGCAAGGCCAGCGGGACATGGCGGTGCGGCAGGTCCGGCTGAAGTTTGGCGATGCGGCAGCAGAGCGGCTGTCGTCACTTCTCGACCGCACCGCCGACCTAGCGGTGCTGGCCGAGGTCGGCGACTGGGTGATTCAGTGCGGGGATGCGGCGGAACTGCTGGCCCGTGTGGAGGCCGTTGCAGGTTCCGACAACGGTCAGAACGGTTTTTGAAGTCCGCGCAGGGCGCGTCTTCCCGCCACACTCCAATGTTACGCTGAGGCCACCGGCACTCAACTGACCATTGGCCTGCAACGAGTCGGCGGTTAGGAAGCAGTCCCTTGCCACGGCCGCAAGCGGGGCCGCCAACGGCGTACGTGCAAGCAGTAGTTCTCGTACGACGTGCCAAACCTTCGACGGAGGTTCGGCTCCTCGTAGAACGTCACGAACAGGTGGAATGCGATTAGCAGCACCCCGGCGTACGGCAACAGCCAAGCTTTTCCAAAGAGCAACGCTTGCCCTGCAACCATCGCCAGCACGCAGACGTACATGGGATTTCTCACGAACCGGTACAGGCCCGAAACCACCAGCACTTCGGTCTGCTCAACCGGGCTCGGCGTGCCACGCCCTTCGAGGGCGAAGCGGGCAAAGCAATCCAGCAGGCCAACTAGGCCCGCCCCGACCGCCACGATGCCCACCAGCCGCTCGCCCGGCAGACCCAACAGCGGCAGCTCCATTGTCCAACCAACCAAGGCAAACGGAATGGCGCCGGCAATCACAGCGGGAGCGGCCAGAAAGAAGACAAACGATCCCAAGACCGCCCGTCCCCGTGTGCCCTTCTTAAACATTTCAAGCAAGGGCTGGACGCAATACGTCCGCTTGGTCAGACCTTGACTGCCAAGGTTGCGAAATAGGTTGGGCAATGTTCATGGTTGCTCCCGCGCGAACGCCCGTATGCGGATGCCGTTCCGCTAAACCCGAATCTCGCCCGCAAAGACGATCACCGCCTGGCTTCGGATGCGAATGTCATCATCCTTGATCTCAACATCCATGAAGCCCGAACGGCGGGAGCACTGGAATGACCTCAGCTTCCTCTTGCCGAGCTTCTTCGACCAGTAGGGCGCGAGGAAAGTGTGGGTGCCGCCGGTCACCGGGTCTTCGTTGGTGCCGGCCCAAGGCCAGAAGTAGCGGGAGTAGAAGTCGTAGCCGCCCATACCGGGCGCGGTGACCAGCACGCCGTCAATCGAATCATGCGACCGGTAGAGCGCCCCGAAATCAGGTGCCAAGTTGACCAGCACTTCGGGGTCGGCAATCTCCAGCATCAGTATGTTCGTTTCTTGGTTGTACACGGCGTTTTCAATGGCCTCGATGCCAAGCGCGGCCAATAGCCTTGGGGGCGCCTCAGCCGGAACGGTGCCGTAGAGCGGGAAGGTCATCGAGATCCCGCCCTCAGAGACGCTTGTGGCGAGGGTGATCTCTTGGATGTTCACGAAATTCACGTTGCGGAGTTGATGCAACTCGGAGAGCACCTTGGCCGATGCGAGCGTGGCATGGCCGCAAAGCGGAATCTCCTTCTTGGGGGAGAAGTAGCGGATGGAGAACGAATCGGGTTGCCGGGTCGACTGAAGGAACGCGGTTTCGGAGAGGTTCAGCTCAGCTGCGATGTCCAGCATCCTTTCGTCGCTCAAGGGGCGTTCGACAAGGCACACGCCCGCGGGATTTCCCTTGAAGGCCGTGTTGGTGAAGGCATCCACGATGAAGGATTTCATGATGGTTGCTTAGTCGCTGGGAACGGGCCAGTGTGCGAGGGTCGCGGCTAGCGATTGGCCACCCGTTTGCGGCACCACTCCCCAAGGCAAACGGTTAACGCCTCGCTGTCGTGCCAGCCGGGGTCATCGGCAAACTGGTTGATCCACGTGACCAAAATCGGTTTGCCGACGCCGGTGCGGCGCATCAGGGCCGCAACCTCCCTAGGCGAGCCGCCAGCGTCGCGCATGAGGCTGTCCAACTCGAGTGGGTCGAGTTGGCGGATAAGCTCGCCGAGCAGGTGAAGCAGCGCAGGCGGGGCCTCACTCGGGGACCTCATCGCGTTTTTGACTTCGTCCAAGGTCGGGCGCCTGTAGCCCGCCAAAAGGCGCCGCATGAGCGCCTCAGCGCCTTGGGGGGCATCGAGATTCAGTTGCGGATATTGAATTGGACGAGGACGCTGGTTGCCAAGGGGCGTGTCGAAGGCCTTGTCCGGGCATACTTCAAGCTGTGGGTCGAGATTAAGGTTGAAAGGCTTCATGGTCGTCACATTAGGGATTGGGCTCGTGGGTTCCGTGCAGCGGCGGTATCCTGTCGAGGTCGGAATGAAAAAGTTCGATCAAGTTCTCCCACAAGGATTCTGCGAGGCCGGGATAGGCCAGCCCTGTCAGGCCGCGACTCTCGGCAGGGGGCGGGCCGGGAACGTTTAATCGGCTTGCGATGGTTGCGGTGATGGTGGCCCTGTTCGCTAGGGGGACTTTGCGCCAAGCGTACTCCAAGGCTTCGGGATCCAAATGTTTGGCAACCAGAAAATCGTAGGCGTCCCTCTCCGTGGCCGTGCCGTTGCCGAGAAGCCGGTTAACGAGCTTTTTCGTTAGAACGTCTTCATTGGTGGCCAAGGTGATGCCGGTTTGCAATTCGACATCATCGCTGTTCCCCTCGAAGCCGTCCACCCTGCCGAGGGAAACCGGCGTGCCGTCAATCTCAAAGTGCAAAACAGTTCTTTGCGTGACAGTCGGAGGAACCCCGTTAATCCAACCCCTGATCCAAAGATCCTCCAGCATTGAGGCGAAGCGCTCAACGTCGTAAAACAGGGCGTCAACCTCCTCGCCCGTCGCGAAAAAGTCCAGGTCTGTGCTGGTGCGATGGTGCCAGCGGGCCTCAAGGGCCGTCCCTCCGCCAAGCAGAACCTGGCTCAGATCAATGAGGGTGCTGATGGCCCGAGCGGCCTGCCCCACGGCTTGAGCCGGCCCGTCGTGAAGGTTCAGCCTGTTCATTAGGGTGATTATAGGCTCGAAAGCGGGACTTGGGCTTGCGGGATGGCCGACGGCGCCGACTGCGACGGTGGGCGTCCCGGTTGCGATCTTTCGGACCGTGCTTCTGCTTTCCGTGCTTTGCCAGCGGCTGATTGCACGCCGTCCGTCTCCACTTCCACTACACTAACCACGTTGCTCTCGTCGGAACCTGAGTGAAGACGGTCGTGGTTAATGTGCGCTTGTTGACTGCCATTGCAGCGGCATTCGCTGTAGTAGGCGCCACAGCGGAGCCCGCCGACAATCCGGCAGTGAGTGGCAACGCTCTCGCCATCATCAACGCCTCGCTCATCGACGGCACCGGCGCGCCGCCCAGACGCACGTCGATCAACGTCCGCGATGGCGTCATCGTGTCCATCGGCGGTCCCCCGCAGCCGGATGCGCGGTTGCTCGATGCGCAAGGCATGGCGGTGCTGCCCGGCCTCATCGACAGCCACGTGCACTTCCAGGCTGTCCCGGGGGCCGTGCACCGCCAGGACAACGCGGATGCCCGTCGGGCGCTCATGCATCGCCATCTGCGGGCGCACGTGGCCAATGGCGTGACGACGGTGCTCGATGCCGCCATTGCATCGGAAGCGCTGCGCGAGATTCGGGCGTACTTGGCCGCTGGGGGCCTCGGCCCGCGGGTGATGGCGCTCGGCCCCACGTTTCACAATCCGGGCGGCTACATGGATGGCGCGGCGCTCTCGGAATACTGGGCGCCACGTTGGCGCGCGTCAGCCACGCCGGACGACGTCGACGCGCTGTATCGCGAATACGGGGGCATCGAGGATCTGGTCGGCGTAAAGGTCGCCGCAACGCACGGCCACGGCTCGCCGATCGACATCTACGACACGCACTCGCCGCAGATGCTCGCCGTGATTCGGCAGCGCGCGGCAGACCATGGGCGCCCGATCTATGTGCACGTCGATGACCACCGTGGCGTCAATATCGCGTTCGGGCTCAGCGCGCACGCACTGACGCACTTGGTAGGGGACAGGCCAAGCGGTGCACTGCTGGACCGGATGCGTCGCGCCAACATGCACGTCATTCCGACGCTGTACATCTACGAATCCTTCACCATGCGCTACCGGCCCGACCTGCTCGATGCGCCCATGGTGCGCCTGACGGTGCCCGCCGTTGAGCGGGAAACGGCGCGCGATCCAATGGTGTGGGATCTGTACTTCAAGCGGTTCATCCTGCTCGTCGCGCCTGACATGCCCGAGTGGTTGGCGGGTTGGTGGGGGGACATGTACCTCACCGAAGGCAGAATGCAGTCCTTGGTCCGCAACCTTCAGGAAAACCTCATGCTGCACCACGAAGCCGGCGTTCCCATCGCCATGGGAACGGACAGCGGCGGATGGCCGCACATGCCGAACATGTTCCACGGGCCGACGGCGCTGCGGGAGATGGAGCTTATGGCCGAGGCGGGCATGACGCCGGCCGAAGTGCTCCGTGCCGCCACCGTGACGCCCGCGCGCATGATGGGCATCGAGGATCTGGTCGGCACCGTCGAGGTCGGCAAGCGCGCCGACCTGATCGTTGTGCGGGGTGATCCGCTTAAGAGCATCTCCGCGCTCCGTGAGCTGGAATGGGTCATAAAGGACGGAGAGCCGCGCCGTCCGGTGCAGTGGATGGCGCAATAGCAGGAGTGCCACAATACCCGCCATCGCCCGGGCGCACGGGCCAAGACTCACCGTTTGGAGCGATCATGAAGAGAGCCGTCCTCATCGTCGTCGCCGTGCTGGCGGCCGTCTACCTTGCGGCCCTGTTGGTGCCGTACGAGCCGGACGAGCGCCGTCCCGGCACGCGCCTCGGCGGTCCGCTCGCCGCAGAGCAGGACACCGACTGGTCCTTCCGTTCGCCGGGGCGCATGCAGATCTCCGTCGAGACCGCCACTTGGTACGGCGTCCCGCACTCCGTGACCACCACGTCATGGATCGTCGACGGCGATCTATACGTGCCGTGCAACGCCTGCGCGACAAAGCGCTGGCCGAAGAACGTGGCCCGCAATCCGGACGTGCGGCTCAAGGTCGGCATCGAGATCTACGAGCGGCGGGCGGTACGGATCGAGGACGATGCCGAGCGGCGGCGGCTGTTCGCGGCGCTCACCGACCGGCCGGTGCCGCCGGGACGGTGGGTGTTTCGGATGGAGGCGCGTTGAGAGCCATGCCCGGGAGGTTGGTCGCCGAGATCATCGGCGAACGAGCCACCCACATCGACCCGGCGCCCTTCTCCCCGGCGCCCTTCTCATGAGCGCCAGCGCACCACGGCGAACGAAGCGAGTTCGGGAAGCTAGCGGTCGGTAACCTGAACCGCAAAGCTGTCCAGGAGGCCGTTCCCATTGAGAACCAGGATCACCTGCGAACCGTCCTGGGTGTGGAAGATGCGAGCCGCCGAGGTCGCCGCCCCGCTGTTGTGGGACGTGGGAATCCGGGCGAGGACACGATGCCCTCCCTGCGAGGCGAAACGCCTGCCCTGCCCCTTCGACGCTCTGCACGGGAAGCCGCACAGCATTAGGCATCCCCACGTGCGGGAGCTACCATGGGGGCTATGAACTGGGACAAAATTGACGAAGCCCACGCCACCGGGTGATACGTGAGGCGGTTTCTGCACACGGCCATCGCCCTGGCGGTGCTGGCACTGCCGCTGGCGCCGGGCCCGGCAACCGCCCAGCGAATCTGGTGGGAGCCGGGGTTGATCGAGCACGTGCGGTTCCGGGCCCTGCTGAGGGTCGGGGTCGGCATGTTCGAGCCTTGGATCATGTGCGACCGCAGCGGCGACCTGATCGGCTACGAGATCGACCTCGCCCGCCGGCTCGCTGAGGACATCGGCGTGCGCGTCGAGTTCGTGCGCATGAATTGGCAACACATCATCCCAGCGCTGGTCGATGGGCGGTTCGACGTCATCGTCAGCGGCATGTCCATCACGCCGGCGCGCAGCCTGCTGGTCAACTTCTCGGTGCCCTACTCGGAATTTGGCACCGCCATCGTCGCCAACGTCGGGCTCACGCCCGGATTCGCCAGCGTCGAGGACTTCAACCGCGCTGACGTGACCTTCGCCGCCCGCCGCGGCACCACTGCGGAGGCGTTGGTCAAGCGGGAGTTTCCGGAGGCGATGCTGCTGTCCTTCGACACCGACGCCGAGGTGGTTGACGCCGTCACCAGCGGGGCGGCCCACGCGACCGCCGCCGATGAGGTTATGGCGGCGCGCTCGATCCACGAGCATCCGAATGTGTTGCATCGCCCCTTCGATACCCTCTTCGACCAGCTTCCCCAGGCGATTGCGATGCGCAGAAGCGATGGGGATGCGCTGAACTACCTGGACAGTTGGGTGCGGCACTACCGGGTCAACGGATGGTTGGCGGAACGGTGGCATTACTGGTTCGAAACCCGGGACTGGGAGGGGCTGGCGGCTTCAGGGTCGGCGCAACGGGGGTGTGCGGCATCCTTTGACGAAACCGCCTCGGAGTGAGGGGAACGGCGCTTCGCGCCGTGCGAGGGCGCGAACGCGCACCTTCGGTGCGTGTCGGTTCGTTATGCCCTCGGTCCGGGGTACCCGCTTGGAGTCGATGCGCTCGTGTGATCGGATGCTGTTGACCGCCGCTCCGGTTGGTGGCATGGTTCCCTCCACGAGCGCTTGGGAGGCTGGGTTGGCCTGCCCGGTCTTCGCCGCGTTGAGGCGGGCTGGTGCCCCAGGCGGGAGTCGAACCCGCACGGCGTGCAGACTCTGCTGCAACATTCCGGGGGAGTGCGAATCCCCTGCGTCTACCAGTTCCGCCACTGAGGCCTTGGGGTTCCGCGCCTTAACTGGCGCGGAACCCGACATCTTTGTGCAAGGGGCTCGCCACGGTCGTGCCGGATTCACCCAGCCACCCCAGCCTAGCAGTGAGGTAACTACTCGCACCCCCGCGCCTTTGGCTGACGCCTGAGTGGGGGGGCATGG
>VYDB01000093.1 GCA_009843635.1 Gammaproteobacteria bacterium | reverse complement strand
GGAGGCGCAAACTGCCCATTGCCGGGCTCAGCGCATACAATTTTGTGCTGCCGAGAAGGAAAATCGCCATGCTCATTCAACAGGGTCGGCTGGCCGCTTTCGTCGCGGAAATCTTCATCGCTGCCGGAGCGGAGGCGGCAGTCGCCCGTGAAGTTGCCGATCATCTCGTTGAGGCCAACCTGAAGGGGCACGACTCCCACGGCGTTGGCATGACGCCGATCTATGTGCACAACATCAGGGGCGGGCGCCTCAAAGTGGATGCCCACGCCAAGACGGTCGTGGACCGGGGCGCGGTGCTGCTCATCGACGGCCAGTTGGGGTTTGGCCAGGTGGTGGGCCGGGAAGCCACGGACTTGGCTGTGGCCAGGGTGCGGGAGACGGGCGTCGTTTGCGCGGGAGTGCGCAATTGCCATCATCTTGGCCGCATCGGTGCCTATGGCGAGCGTTGCGGGGCGGCGGGCTTGGTGTCCGTTCACTTCGTCAACGTGGTTGGGCATCCGCCCGCCGTCGCGCCTTGGGGCAGCGGGGAGCGGCGCATGACCACCAATCCGTTCTGCGCCGTCACGCCCCAGCTCGATGGCCCGCCAATCGTGCTCGACATGGCCACCAGTGCCGTTGCCTTGGGCAAGGTGCGGGTCGCGCACATGAAGGGCCAAGCCGTCGATGAAGGCGTGCTGGTCGATCACGAAGGCCGGCCCACCACGGATCCGGCGGTGATGTTTGATGCGCCGTTCGGGGCGCTTGGCCCCTTCGGCAAGCATAAGGGCTATGGCCTGGCGGTGATGTGCGAGCTGCTTGGCGGGGCGCTGGCCGGCACTTGGACGGCGCAGCCCGGCAACGAGCGTAACAACAACGTGGTCAACCACATGCTCATGTTCGTGCTCGATCCCGCCGTCTTCGGTGGCGTCGAGGCCTTTCAGAGGGAGGTTCGGGAGATGGTCGCCTACCTCAGGTCCGCGGCGCCCGCCCCAGGCTTTGACCGGGTGCGGGTGCCCGGTGAGCCGGAGCTCGAGAGCGCTGCGGCGCGGCGGGTCGATGGGATACCGATAGATGACAATTCGTGGCGGGAATTGCTCAAGGCCGCCGCAGTGGCAGGCCTGTCGGAGAAGCGAATCAGCGAATTGATCGATTGAGCCCTACTGGACCTCGCCGCGCACGTAGTGCTCCAAGTGTTCGATGGTGTCGGCCTGTTCGTCGATGATGGCCGAAAACAGGTCGCGCAGGCTGAGCATGCCGGTGATGACCCCGTTCTCGGATACCGGCAGGTGGCGGATGTGATGCTTCTTCATCAACGCCACGCACTCATCGATGTGCATCTCCGGGGTGACTGAGACGACCTCCGTCGTCATGATCTCCCGGACTTGCGCCTGCTTGGACGACTTGTCCTTCAAAATGACCTTCCGCGTGTAGTCGCGCTCGGAGATGATGCCGGCGGTGCGGCCCGCATCCACCACCAGCAAGGCGCCAACCTCCTTCTCCGCCATCATGGCGATGGCGTCGTACACCGTGTCGCTGGGGGCGACGCTGAAAATGCCGCCGGTCTTTTGCTTGAGGATGTTCTGTACCAATTGCATCCGGTTCTCCTTTGTTGGTGCCTCTATCCGTGCATCCGCGCCTTGTCCGCCGGAGCTGCCGACGCCTCACAATCTGCCACGGCGGAGCGAGAATTGAAAGATGCGGCGGTTGACAGACCCACTAAAAGCGAATAAAAGCAAATAACGTGAAGAATCTGGCGCAGTTTCAGGCTGCATGGCCCGATGCTTTGCGGCTGTGCAATGAAGCGGAAATCGATGCGCGACGAGGCAGCATGAACGCAGCGACAACAAGGGAAGGCAGGGCCGACCTCGCCTACCAGAGCGAAATCCTGCCCAAGGTGTCACGAACCTTCGCCCTGACCATTCCCCAACTACCCGATCCGCTCTCCGAAGCGATAGGCAACGCCTATCTCCTGTGCCGCATCGCTGACACCGTCGAAGACGAACCCGCGCTTTCGGCGCAGGACAAGCAGGCCTTCCTCGAGCGCTTTGTCGAGGTTGTGGAAGGCCGGGCGCCGGCACCGGATTTCGCCGGTGACCTCAGCCCGCTGTTGTCCACTGCCACCATAGAGGCCGAGCGGGAATTGGTGGCGAACACCCCCAAAGTCATTCGCGTCACGCATCGCTTTCGCCCGGTTCAACGGGAGGCCATGGAGCGTTGCGTGCGCATCATGTCGCTGGGCATGGCGGAGTTTCAGCGCCAGGCGACGCCTGAGGGCCTGAACGACGTGCCGGCGCTCAACCGCTATTGCTACCACGTGGCGGGCGTGGTGGGCGAGACCATTACCAAGTTGCTGTGCGACTACTCGCCCCGCATTGGCGAGCGGCGGGAGGAGTTATTCCGTTTGTCCACTTCCTTCGGGCAGGGCCTGCAAATGGTCAACATCCTCAAGGACATGTGGGACGACCGACGGCGCGGGGTCTGTTGGCTGCCCCGAGACGTCTTCCAAGCGGTGGGCTCGGACCTGTCAGCCTTGGCGTCGAGGCGTTCCAATCCTCAGTTTGTCGCCGGCTTGCTCGGCCTTGTGGGCATGGCCCGAGACCATCTCCTGGCAGCGTTGCGGTTCACGCTGCTGATTCCCGCGCGCGAAACGGGCATCCGCCGGTTCCTGCTGTGGGCCTTGGGCATGGCGGTGCTTACCTTGCGCCGCATTAATGCGCACCCGGATTTCACCGATGGCAGCGAGGTGAAGATCTCCCGCCAGGAAGTGCGCTCGACGGTCCTGGTCACCAGCGCCTTGGCGCGCTCGGACCAAGCCCTGAAACTGCTCTTTGACGCCCTCACAAGGGCGCTTCCAAGCGGAACCAGCCGCCTCGCCGTAGGGGCATGACGCCAAGGATGTCCCCAGCCATGTAATCTGCTACAGTCCCGCCCCGTGCCCATTTGGGTTGTTGGGAGATGATTGGATTTCCAAAGCGCTGCTTCGTGCGCTCCGCTTACTTTGTGCCCGCCCGCTGCATCTTCGTCAATGCAGAGATGATTGGCGCCGTTTAACCCATGCAATTGCCCTCCGCCTACACGAGCGGTTACGCCAAGGCCCGGTCGCAAGACGAGGCCTTGGCCGATAAGTACATTGCCCACACGATCATCGGCGACCCGGAACTCGACCCCATTCTGGAGGAGTTGTCTTCGCTGCCCCGCGACGAACTGCACAAGTTCATTGCGGCAGGCGTTCATCATGAGGGCGGCTTGCACAAGGCACCAGAGCCCTTGAGGGACTTTTTCAAGTCGCTGGAGGAGCCTCCGCCTTGGCTGGACTTCAAGGACTTTCGCCCGGGAATCTACGTCTTCAATCCCAATTCGGACCTCATGCTTGCCGCCTTCGTGGCAGGCGTGTTGGTCGAGGGCTTCTCCACGCTGATCGCCAAGTCTTTCAACATCACCGGCCGAGTGCGGGGCACCCATCGGCGCCTGCGGCAGAACATTCGCCAGGTGATGGAGATCTTCTATCCCGGCGGCCTGCAAAGAGGCGGCGATGGGTGGGCAACTTCCGTGCGGGTGCGCTTTGTCCACAGTCAAATAAGGCTCCTGCTGGCCAATTCGGAAGAGTGGGACCACTCCGCTTGGGGCACGCCCTTAAGCGCCGCCAACCTAGGCTTCGCCATTTCCATTTTTTCCCAGCGCCTGCTGCACTACGCCAAGGATCTCGGTGCCGTCTTCACCGAGGAGGAGAAGGCCAGCGTGCTGGCGATTTGGCGCTACACCGGCTACCTCATGGGCATTCCGGAGTCGATTCTCTACAAGGACGGCACCGAGGCGGACGCCATCTACCGCATCGGCTACCTATGCGAACCCCCGCCGGATGCCGACTCCGCGACCATGGCGAATTCACTGATCGGGGCAGTGCCGGCGGTGGCGGAAATACACGAAGAGAAGGAGGCGCAGAAGGTCGTGGGCTTGGCCTACCGCCTGTCCCGGGCGCTGTTGGGCAACCAGCTTGCGGATGCCTTTGAGTATCCCAAGAGTTGGACGTTCGGCGCGCTTTGGGCCTTTCGGACATCGCAGCGGTTGCAACGGCTTTGGAAACGCAGTTCAATCCGCTCGGGCAATTTCGTCCAGCTTCTGTCGATGTCAACCTATGACGAGGGGGGGTTGAGCTATCGACTGCCCGACCATTTTCGCCATGATGAATCGAGTGAGTGGTGACCTTGTTTATTGACCGTTACATCGATGGTTTGCTGCACCGCCGGTGGCTGGTCATGGCGCTCTCGGCGCTGGCCATGCTGGCCCTGACCGCCGGCGCCCAGTTCATCGGCATCACCAACGACTACCGGGCCCTGTTCGACGAGGACAATCCGCAGCTTCTCGCGTTCAATGCCTTGGAGGACGAATACTCCGCATCCAACATGGCACTCATCGCCATAGCCCCTCGGCAGGGAACCGTGTTCACGCGCGAGACCTTGGCGGCGATCGAGGAGCTCACCGAAGCCGCGTGGCTCACGCCTTGGTCCATTCGGGTGGACTCGCTCACCAACTACTCCCACAGCGAAGCGTTCGAAGACGACCTGACGGTCGCGCCGTTGGTCGATGGCGCCGAATTGCTTGACGACGCGGGCTTGCGCCGGGTTGAGAGCATAGCGCTCGCCGCGCCAGAGCTGACCGGGCGGTTGGTTTCCCCGGACGGACGGGTGGCCGGCATGTTGGTCACTTTCGCGCTGCCCGACAACCCCGATGCCGCCGCCGACGAGGTGGACGCGCATCTCAAGGCCCTGCTCGACGAAGCCCGCGTGGACCACCCCAACCTCCAGTACTACCTGACCGGAGACGTCATCTTCCATCGTGCCACGGGCCAAGCCACCGAGGACGACCTGTCCAGGCTCATACCGATCGTCTTTGCCGTAATCATCGTAGCCAGTGCCATTCTTCTGCGTTCGACGCTCGGCACCCTGTCGGTGATCGCGGTGCTCATCTTCGTGGTCAACTCGACCATGGGCTTCGCGGGTTGGGTCAGGACCGTCTTCAATGCCGCCAACTCCGGAGTGCCGATCATCGTCATGACGGTGGTGGTGGCGCATTCGGTGCACATCGTCACCTCCGTGCTCGAAGGCATGGGCCGCGGCCTCGACCGGCAGGCGGCCATCGCGGATTCGCTGCGCAGCAACGCTTGGCCGGTGTTTCTCACCACGGTGACCACGATCATTGGCTTTCTCAGCCTCAATGCCTCGGATTCGCCGCCGTTTCGCGTGCTCGGCAACTTGGTGGCGATGGGGATGCTGTTCGCCTTCGCCTACTCCATGACCTTGCTGCCGGCCCTGCTGTCCGTGCTGCCGTTGCGGCCGCCAAAGGCGCGCGCCCAAGGCAGTGATCTGTTCGCGCGCTTGGCGGATGTCGTCGTGGCGCGGCGCACCCTGTGCTTCTGGTTGTTCTCGTTGGTGGCCGCCGTGTTGATCATGGGCATTCCGCGCATCGAGCTGACCGACAACTGGACTCGGTATTTCGATGAACGCTACCAGTTCCGGCGCGACACGGACTTCGTCATCGAAAACCTCACCGGCATGGAAACATTGGAGTATTCACTGGCGGCCGGGCGCGAAGGGGGCATCACGGACATCGGCTACCTGCAAGCCGTGGATGCCTTTGCCGAGTGGTACCGCGAACAGCCGGAAGTGGCGCACGTGCAGGCCTTTCCGGACATCATGAAGCGCCTGAACAAGAACATGCACGGCGATGACCAAGCCTTTTACCGCCTGCCCGAGGATGCCGACCTCGCCGCCCAGTACCTTTTGCTTTACGAGCTGTCGCTGCCCTTCGGGAACGATCTCAACAACCGCATCGATGTCGGCAAGTCCGCAACCCGCATGACCGTGGTGGTCGGTTACCTGTCGTCCCAGGAGCAGCGCGAGCTCGATGCGCGGGCGCAGGCCTGGCTGCAGGCCAACGCGCCTGAAATGGTCAGCGAGGCCTCGGGTGTAAGCATCGTTTTCGCTCACCTCTCCGAGCGCAACATCGACAGCATGCTGCGCGGCACGACCATCGGCATGGCGCTCATTTCGTTCATCCTGATGTGGGTGTTCAAGAGCGTGCGTTTGGGTTTCATCAGCCTGGTGCCCAATTTTCTGCCGGCCATCATGGCCTTTGGCCTGTGGGGCTACATGGTGGGGCGGGCCGGGCTGCCCGCATCGGTGTTCACCGCCATGGCCTTCGGCATCATCGTCGACGATACGATCCACTTCCTGAGCCGCTATCGCGGCGCCCGCGGCGAAGGCCAAAGCGCCGCCGATGCGGTGCGTCACGCGTTCCGCAAGGTCGGCCGGGCGCTGTGGACCACGACGGTGGTCCTGTCGTTGGGCTTTTTGGTGTTCGCGTCGTCAGGGTTTGAAGTCAGTTGGGCGCTTGGCCTGCTCGTCACCATTACGATCGTCTTCGCCTTGTTGTGCGATTTCCTGCTTCTTCCGCCCCTGTTGATGGCAATTGATAGGAGAAAGACCTGATGGATGCCCGTCATTCTCGATTCGCCCGCTGGCTGCTGGGCTTGGCATTGCCGTTGGGCTTGATGGCGCCCCTCCTTGGGCACTCGGCCAGCGCCGAGGACTTGGGCCTTGAGCTTGCCACCGAAGCGCGTGACAGCAAACGCGGGTTCGGCAACTTCACCGCGAGCCAGGAGATGGTGCTGCGCAACAAGCAGGGCCGGGAAAGCCGGCGGCAAATTCGGGTTCAGGTGCTGGAGGTGGCCGACGACGGCGACAAGAGCATGTTCCTGTTCGATGAGCCCCGGGACGTCAAGGGAACCGCCTTTCTGATTCACGGCCACAAGGCATCCGACGATGACCAGTGGCTCTACTTGCCGGCCTTGAGGAGGGTCAAGCGCATCAGTTCCGCCAACCGTTCCGGCTCGTTCATGGGCAGCGAATTCGCTTACGAGGACATGAGCGCCCAGGAGGTGGAGAAGTACACCTACCGCTACCTGCGCGATGAGCCATGCGCCCAGGCTGCGGGCGCGAATGCGCCGCTCGCCGAAGGCCTGGCCTGCGCGGTGTACGAGCGCTTTCCCACCGATGCCAAGTCGGGCTACAGCCGCCAGGAGGTTTGGCAGGACCGGGATGCGGCGCGCCTCTGGAAGGTGGCGTACTACGATCGCAAGGGCGACCATCTGAAAACCCTCACCTTTGGCAGTTACCAACAGTACTTGGACCAGTTCTGGCACGCCCACGAGATGGAGATGGTCAATCACCTCACCGGCAAGGGCACGGTTCTCAGTTGGTCCGACTACCAGTTTCGAACCGACCTTGACGACGGCGACTTCACTCAGACCGGCCTAAGACGGATCCGGTAATGCCCGGGCTGCCGCGCCCAGCGGCTTGCGCGCCTCGTTGGCCGGCCGCCCTCAGTACCGCGGCGTTGGCCTTGGTCTTTGCCTCGCAGTGCTTGGCGGATGCTGCAGTGTTCGGCAGCTTCAGCAACATCGAAAACGCGCAGCGGGAGCAGCGGCGGTTGACCGGCCTGTTGGACCTGCCGGTTCGTGTGGTTCCGGTTGAGACTGCGGCCGGGCGGATCTTTCGGGTCAGTTCGGCGGAGGAAGGCGATGAGGCCCAAGCCCGCTCCTGGGTGCAACTGGCCAAGCTCCTAGGCGTGCAAGACGCTTGGTACTGGGCGGACGCCCCGCCCGGAACCACTGCCCCTCCAGTCCAGGAGCAGGTGGCCCAGGCCCAGCCCGACGAGCCCGCCGAGCTCTCCGAGCTCGGGCCGACGGAACCCCCTAGGCCCAGCGCGCCGGAGCCGGAACGGTCGCCAGCCCCGCCGGCGCGCGTCGTTGCCGTGGATGAACCCGAAACCGAAGAGGATGCCGCCACCCCTTGGATTGCCTTTCACGAGCTGACCGGCAGTTTGGGCGTCGAGAGCCGCTGGTACCCCAAGTCCGCGGCCTATCCCGGCCAGCGGTCCCATGCGGGCGGCTTCGTCGCGGAGCCGGAGCTGCACCTGGAAGACGCGGCGGGCCGGATCTTCACCTTCGTGCCTTTCTTTCGCTACGATGCGGGGGACTCCGAACGCACCCATTTCGACGTACGTGAAGCCTATATGTTGCTGTTTGGCGACATTGGGGACAGCCAATGGGAGTTGCGCCTAGGCGTCGATCGCGTCTTTTGGGGCGTCGCCGAATCGCAGAACCTGGTCAACATCATCAACCAGATCGACCTCATTGAGCATCCCAACGAAAAAGTGCGGCTCGGACAGCCCATGGCCCACGTCACCTGGTCGGGTGGTTGGGGGGCGCTGGAGTTGTTCGCCATGACCCATCACCGGGGGCTCACCTACTCGGGCCGGCGTGGCCGCCTGCGGCTGCCGGTGGTCCTGGACGACGACTACGCGACCTATGAGAGCGGCGCCGGCAAGTGGCATTGGGACGCCGCCGCCCGCTACAGCGGCAGCTTCGGGCCGCTCGAACTTGGCCTGAGCGCCTTTGACGGCACCAGCCGGGAGCCCTATCCACGGCTCGCCCTCGGCGATGACGGCGCCCCAATACTGGCGCCGCACTACGTTCAAATTCGTCAGTTTGGCTTGGATGCGCAGCTCATAGCGGGCTCCTGGCTGTTCAAGCTCGAGTCCATTCACCGCCGGGGCGCGCTCAACATTCTCGGGCGGGATGAGGACTTTGCCGCCTTCGTCTTCGGCACCGAGTACAGTTTCTATTCCGTGTTCGGAACCGCCATCGACTTGGGCCTGCTCACGGAGTGGAACTACGACGACCGGCGCAACCGATCGACCAACCGGTTTCAGAACGATCTGTTCTTCGGCACGCGCATCGGCTTCAACGACGTTCAAAACGCCGAATTGATCGGCGGCGTGCTCACCGACCTGGACCATCACTCCCACTTCGTGTACCTGGAGTTCAACCGGCGCCTGCTGGACCGTTGGACCATGCACCTCGATGCGGTGGTCCTGCTCAACGTCGGCGAGGAGGATTTTCTTTATGCCTCCCGCCGCGACAGTTACGTCGAACTCGGATTGAGCTACAGCTTTTAGTCTCGTGATTGCAGGGACGTGATCGGAGGAAAAACGTGATCGGAAGAAAAACGTGGTCGGAGAAAAAAGGCTGTCCAATGGTTAAGGCAGTGGTCTTGGTTGGGGTGATGGGCGCGATGGCGCTGGCGGGGGCCGTGCAAGCGGATACGCTGGCGGCGGCTCGGGCGGCCTACGCGGAGGGCCGGTTCCTGGAAGCCGCCGAACTGGCCGAGGCGGTCGGCACGTCGGCAGGCTATGCCTTGGCCACGGACTGCGTCGCCAAGTACGGCTTCCACTTGGCCGAGGATGAAGAGAAGCAGGCGCTCTATGAACGAGCCATGCAACTCGCCGAGGAGGCCGTTCGCCTCGATCCCAACAACCCGGAAGCCCATTTGCAAGTTGCCCATGCGGTAGGCCGCTACTCGGAAGGCTTTGGTCCGATGAAGGCGCTTCGCGAGGGCTATCCCCGCCAAGTGCGCGAAGCCATGGAAACGGCGCTGGCGTTGGATCCGGACATGGTCGGGGCCAGCGTCAGCCTCGGAGGCTGGCATGCCGCCGTCGTCGGCCGCGCTGGCGGCTTGGTGGCGCGCATGCTCGGCGCAACCCGCAAGAAAGCCATTGCGCACTTTGATCGTGGCTTGGAGTTAGCCCCTGATTTGAAGGAAGCGTACTTCGAGTACGCCAACGGCCTGTTGGCCATCAACCCGAAGCGCTACCGCGAACGCGCGCGCGAACTGCTCACCCAGGGGATTGAGCTACCGCCCCAGAACGCCTTTGAGCAAATCCTGCACGACAAGGCGGTGGAGCGATTGGCCACCCTCGACTGAGGTCGCTGCATGAGGAGTGGGCGTGCGGTGCGGGCATCCGGCACTGTTAAGGCTCCTCAACACCCTCGAACACCAGAACAACGCACCCGCCTGGTGTGCCGGATGCCCGCACCGCACGCCCACCTAAGCTATAAGCTACTTGAGATTGCGCTCAAACAGCGCTAGCAACCTTTCCCAGTGCCGCTCCGCTTGCGCCTTGTGGTACATCCCGGCCCGCAGCGGAAAGACGAAGCCGTGTTGGGTGCCGGCGTACCACTCGATGCGGTAGCGCGCACCGCTGGCGGCCAACTCCCGGTCGAGGCGCTCGATCATCTCCGGGGGTGCCCATTCGTCGGTTTCCGCGCAGCCGAAGTAGAGCTCCGCCTTGATCCTGCCAGCCTCCCGATGGGGTGAGTCAGCCGCGTCGGTGCAGAGTCGTACGCCGTGGAAGGAGGCTGCCGCGGCCATGCGCTCCGGGAAGGCGGCCGCGGCGGCGAAGGCGAACGGGCCGCTCATGCAGTAGCCCACGCAGCCCGCCGGCCCACCCTTGGCCGCTGGATCCTGGTCGGCGAAGTCCATCAGGGCGGTGGTGTCCGCGCAGGCCATGGCATTGGTGGTGGCGTTCATGTGCCCAAACATCTCCTCCCGGCTGTCCGGCGTCATGACGAACTCGCGCACTCGGCGATAGTAGAGGTTGGGCAGCATGACGTAGTAGCGGGCGGTGGCCAAGCGGCGCGCCATGTCGTGCAACTCCTCCCGCTTGCCCGGCGCGTCCATGTAGAAAACCACCAGTGGGTGCGGTCCGCCCTCGTCCGGGTGGACAATGAAAGTGTTCATCGCCCCATCAGGCGTCTCGATGTCGATATGGTGCTCGATCACGTAGTCTCCTCTATGCGAGGGGTGCCCCCTCGCGCTCCCCGGCTGAGGGCTCTCATCGCAAGCCGAAGTCGAAGCCTTCGCCGCGGGCGAAGCGGCGCAGGATGCGGCCGCCGGTGTTCTGCACGTGCACCTCGTCGGCGCCGTCGTAGAGGCGCGCGAAGCGGGCGTGGCGGTACATGCGCTCCAACGGCGTGTCCTCGGTGACGCCCTTGGCCCCATGCACCTGGATGGCCCGGTCGATCACGTTGTGCAGCATCTGGGCGCCGTACACCTTGATCAAGCCGATCTCCACCCGCGCCTCGTCGCCTTGGTCGATCTTCTGGGCGGCGTGCAGCGTGAGCAGGCGGCTGGCCTGGATTTCGGCGGCCGAGTCGAAGACGAACTTCTGAATCTGCTGGTGCTCCGCCAGGGTCTTGCCGAAAGCGACCCGGGCGTTGGCCCGCTCGCACATCAGGTCGAAGGCCCGCTGCGCCTGGCCGAGCCAGCGCATGCAATGGAAGATGCGCCCCGGCCCCAGGCGGTGCTGGGCGATTTTGAAGCCTTGGCCGCGCGGCCCGAGCAAATTGCTTTTCGGCACCCGCACGTCGTCATAGACCACTTCGTAGTGGCCGTCGTACTGGCCCATCACCCGCACGTCGCGAATGATGTTGTAGCCGGGGGTGTCGGTGGGCACCACGATCATGGAGAAAGACGCGTGGTCGGGTGTGCCTTCCGGCTCGGTGCGCACCATGGCGGTGGTGTAGGCGGCGGTGCCAGCGCCGGAGGTGAACCACTTGCGGCCGTTGATGACCCATTCATCGCCTTCGAGCTCGGCCCGGGTCTGCAGTTGGGTGGGGTCGGAGCTGGCCACGTCCGGCTCGGTCATGCCGAAGCTGGGGAAGACCTCGCCATCGACCAGCGGGCGCAGGTACTTGTCGCGCCATTCGTCACTGGCGTAGCGGTGCAGCATGATCGAGTCCTGCAGCGAGTGGGTGCCGAGGGCCACCGTCGCCACCTCGGAGCGGCCCACCACCTCGTTGACGAAAACGTAGTCCATGAAGGGCAGCCCGCCGCCGCCGAGTTCCTCCGGATGGCCCAAGGCCCACAGGCCCTCGGCCTTCGCCTTGTCCATCAACGAACGCAGCAGCTCGCCGCGCCGGCTGCCCACCTTGTCGGCGACGATGTCCGCCTCGACGGGATAGATCTCCTGCTCAATGAAGGCCAACACCTTGTCGCGAATGGGCCGGACATGGTCCGGGATGGATAGATTCAGCATGGTTCCTCCTTAAGGTTCGTCGTTAGCGCGGCGCCGCAGCAACTCGGCGCCAGTCGCGCCGCACAGCAGGGGCAGCGCCGCATCGATGAATATCCACATGACGCTGGCGGCGTCCGGCCCCACTGCGGTGAAGGCCGGGCTGAGCAGACCAAACCAACTGTGCAACAGCACGATGCCGACGGACAGGAAGCCAAAAAACAGGACGTTGGCGGCAAGATACTCGCGGGTCACCGGCCCCGCCGCATCGCGGTCCACCGCCGCCTTGCGCCGCCAGGCGAGTGCGGCGCCCAGCGCCACCGCGACAACCATCAGTGGATCCAAGACATCCCACACCGGGCTGTAGGGCTGGTCGTCCGTCGATACGTGGTACAACGGTTCCAGCACGGTATGGGCGGCGATAACAACCGCCACCGCAATGAAGAAGAAGCCTCCGACTTTTTGCATCAGATTCCGTGACCTCCGTTTGTTGAATACAGGCTTAGTCGCTGTTGCCGATGCGTTGGAACTGCGGTGCGCGTTTCTCAATGAAGGCTGTTGCGCCCTCTGCCGCGTCGGGGGCCTGCACGAAGCGGTTTTGGGACACTTCCGCCTCGCGCAAGGCGGTTTCGAAGCCGCAGCCGACGTGGCGATAGACGAGGCGCTTGGTTTCGGCGATGGCGGCCGGGGGCGAGGTTGCCGCCAGGCGGCGCACGTAGGTGCAGGCCTCCTCAAGCAGTTCGTCTGGGTTGAACACCCGGTCCACCAGGCCAAGCTCCCGAGCTTCGTCGGCGCTGATTCGATCGCTCATCCAAAGCAGGTCCAAGGCTGGACCCAAACCAACTAGGCGGGGCAGGAGCCAAGTGGAACCGTGCTCGGCGATCAGTCCGCGCTTGAGGAACACGGTGGTGAAGCTGGCTGCGGAGGAGGCAAAGCGCAGATCGCTCATCAGCGCCAGGATCAGGCCGCCGCCAGCCGCCACGCCGTTGATGGCGGTGATGACGGGCTTCGGCACTTCGAGCAGATAGCTGAAGATGCCGGGCAGTTGATCCTCCGGGGTCGCTGCCGGGGCTTCGCTGGCGGCGGTTACTTCGGCCAGCACTTCGGCGTCCAGCCCGGCGCAGAAGCCGCGCCCGGCTCCGGTGATGACGATGCCCACCACGCGCTGGTCCTGTGCCGCCTCGTCGATGGCGCGGCGGATTTCCCGCAAGGTGTGGTACGTGAAGGCGTTGAGCCGCGCGGGCCGGTTCAGGCGAATGACGGCCACCGGGTCGTCTATGCGCACTTCGATATCGGTGTAGGCGCTCATACGAGGTTGATCCGCATGCCGCAAAGATAAACCTGCTGCTCTCCGGTTCGGGCGCTATGTGCTTCGGCGGCTTGCAGCACGGTTTGTGGATCGGCGCAGACCACGTCGATGCCGCCCAAGCCCTCCGGGCGACCGTCTGAGCAGGGTACGAATCGAACCTCGGCGTTGTCCAAGTGCAGAGTGCGCCGGTTAGGGCCGGCCAAGCCGATCTGGGCAATCTCCGACCAGCGGGCGGCAACCGCATCCGGGTCGTCGCACTGCACCTCCGCGGCCGCGATGCCGGTGACGCGCTCAAGGCGGCGATGCGCCTGCCAGTTGGGCCCGGCTGGCTCCCAAGGGCCGTCGAGGTCGTGGGCCCGTTCGCCGCGCTGCTCGTCGATTTCGAAGAACGAGCCGCCGGTGTCCTTGGGATGCAGTTGCATGTTGCTGAACTCGCCGCTGTCGAATTGATTGACGATGCGCACCCCAAGCGCCTCCACCCGCGCTCGGCGGGGCGCGTGGTCATCGCATTGGGTGATGACCATGTAGCCGCCGTTGCCGCCTCGGCGGGCCAGGTAGCGGCCGCCGGCGGTGTTGTCCTGAATCGGGGCCACCACCTCAAGCAACTGGTTGCCGATGGGCATCAGCGCGTTCTCCAGGCCAAAGTGGTCGATGCCGGGGTCGCGGTAGCCGACCTCGATGCCCAGCACATCGGCGAACTCCCGTTCCACCGGCGCCAATTCCTCGGCCACCAGTGCAATTTGGCGCAGTCTCAGCCACATCAGCATTCGTTCCTTCTGTTTGGTTTTAGATCGACCGCCCCAGCGCGGCGCCCGCGTGAATGGCGCTCAAGATGCTGTTGCGGCCCCGCACGTCGCCGATCAGATGGCACGGCATTCCCGCTTCGGCCAGATCGTCGGCCAGTTCCCGGTTCGGTTCGTTGTAGCCGACCATGACCACCAAGCCTGCCTCGAGGCGGCGGGCTCTTTCCGTGAACAGCACGCCAATCTCCACGCTGTCGTCGTGAATGGCCCGCAGGTAGTGGCCGCCGATGAAATCGAAGTCGCCGGCGTAGAGCCGCTCACGGGCCGCCCCGGCGGTGACTGGCGGATAGGGCAGCGAAGCGCCGACGCCGTCGAAGCGGGAAACCAAGGTGACGGACAGGCCCGCCGCCAGCAGTGCGTCGGCCACTGAGATGGCTTCAAAGGAGCCGGTATCATCATAGACAACCGCCGGGCCGACCAGGCGGGGTGGGGCGCCGACGCCGAAGAAGTCCCAAGACGTGTACACGTGGGCCGCCTCGAAGCCGGGCACCGGCGCGCCGGGGGTGGAGAGCTGAAAGCCGTCGGCGCGCGGCGTGGTGCCCGTGGCCAGCACCACTTCGTCCGGGGCAGTGTTTTCGATCTGCCCCGCCTCCACCGGCGAGTTGAGATGGATGCGGGCGCCCAAGGCATCCACTTCGTCGGCCAGCCAGCTGACGATGGCGCCCACATCGGCGCGGTGGGGCGCGCTGGCGGCGATGGCCACCTGCCCGCCGAGCCGTTGGGTGGCCTCGTGCAATTCAACATCGTGTCCTCGAAGGGCTGCGGCGCGGGCGAACTCCAGGCCCGCCGGGCCGCCGCCCACCACGAATATCCGCTTCGGCTTAGGTGCCTTGTCTTGCGGATCAAAGCTGAGCTGGTCCTCCCGAGCCGCCGTGTGGTTGACGACGCAACTGATTTGGCCGCGGGTCATCAATTGGCCGACGCAGCCCATGTTGGTGCCGATGCAGGGGCGGATGCGGTGCTCCTCCGCATTGCGCGCCTTGTTGACCAAATTGGGGTCGGCGATCAACGCGCGCACCATGGACACCATCTGCGCCGCGCCGCTGGTGACGATGTGCTGGGCGTGATCGAGGGTCATTATTCGCCCCACCACCATGACGGGGCTCTCCAACCCCGGTGCAATGACCTCGTTGGCGGGCATTTCCACGCCGAGCGGGTCGTCCGCCGGGGCGATCAGCTTGTGAAACCGCCAATAGGCGCCCATGTGCAGGGAGACGTAGTCCGATTGATCATCGATGGCGGCGGCGATGTGAGCGCTCTCGGAAGCCGAGATGCCGCCGGGCACATGGTCTTCGTTGGGCAGCCGCACCCCGACGGCGAACTCGCTACCGTCCACCGCCTCGCGCACCGCGGCGATGACCTCGCTTAAGAACCGCAGCCGATTCTCGAACGAGCCGCCGTAGCCGTCGGTGCGCTTGTTCAGGGCGGGGGATAGGAACTCGTGCAGCAGGTAGCCGCTGGAAGCGTGGATGTCCACCCCGTCGAGGCCCGCGTCCCGGCAGCGGCGGGCCGCGTCGGCGAAGTGCGCCACCACGTCGTCGATCATGGCCGGGGTCATGGCGATGGGCACCACCCCCGCCATCGGGTTGGGCACGGCGCTTGCGGACCAGTGCTCCGGCATCCCCGCCTCGGCCGCATAGCCAGCGCCGGGATGGTAGAGCTGCAGGAACAGCTTCATGCCAGTGGCGCGGATGCGGCTGCTGATCTCGGAGAGGAACGGCAGGCAACTGTCATTCCAGAGCTGCAGCCGACCGGGTGCCAAGGGGTGGACGCTGGTGGCCTCGATGGTGGACATGCCGACGCCGCCGCGGCCCCGGGCTTCGTGGTAGGCGATGAGCGCCTCGCCGCTCAAGCCCGTGCCGTGAGGCGAGCGCACGATGCGGTTGCGGATGGTGACCGGCCCGACCTGGACCGGCTCGAACAGCGCGTCGTAGAGGCCCACGTTCAGGCGCTTTCGTCGTCCGCCAGCCAGGACAGCCGGGCGATTTCCTGGGAGAGGATGAAGGGCTCCGACCGCGAACGTTCAGCCTTGCCGTACCAGTAGTCCGCGTTGTCCCGGTCGCCCTCCATCATGTGGACGATGGCGTGCGCCCAATACGCGGCGGGGCTGGACAGATTCTGAACGATCTTATGAGCCGCCTCCCAGTCACCCTGCTCCAGCAGTTGAACGGCATCTTTGAGGGTGTTCATGGAACCCAAGTTAGCCAGAAGGCAGGGGGAAACTCAATCGGGGTCTTGTCTTTCCTTGTGTGCATCAAATTAACATACTAGATGCATCAATTTGATGTATATTGCTGTATGTGTCGGTGTGAGCATTTCTGAGGTTGCAATATGAAGCAAGACAATCCGTCCCGTCAGTTTAGGGAATCCTTGGCAGAAGCTGTTCGCATGGCGGGCGTTGAAGGCGTTGAGATTTCGTCGGCTGTTTACGATGATCGATCCGCCTTTGTCGAGGCGTCGCGCCGAGGGCTGCCGGGGGCCGCGGTCAAACAGGCCGTGAACGCGGTCGGCCACCGGGAACTGTTCGCTCGGCTCTTGGGCACCACAGCAGGCAATTTGAGCCGATTTTATCGGCGCAGAGTGCTTGCGCCGTTGCAGTCTGAAGCCTTGCTTGATGTATTGCGTCTCTTCGTTCTTGCCGCGTCTGCTTTCGATAGCCGAGAGCGAGGGGACCAATGGCTTGTGACTGAGGTACCTGCGATGGGCGGTAAGAGGCCGGTGGACCTGTGCGACACCTTTGAGGGACGGGCGCTGGTGCGCGAAGCCCTCCACAAAATAGAGTACGGTGAATTTCCCTGATGCGCCTGTACAGGATCGGTCGCTTGGAGCATCTTGTGGACTTCCGGGGGCTGGGAGCCAGCTACCGCGACGGCGGGCGTTGGAACCGGGCCGGCAATCCGGTTCTCTACTTTGCGGAAACGGCGAGCGTGGCGATGCTCGAAATGGCGAACTACTTGCCTTCGCCGCGCTTGGTTCCTTCGAGCTATCGATTGGGCATCTATGAGTTGCCGGACGACACTTCAATGGTTCGTTGGCCGGTATCCATGCTGCCGCCGGACTGGCGCGACTTCCCCTATCCAAACTCCACACAGCAAATGGGCACGGATTGGTTGGGCGGAGGGGAAAGCCATTTGCTTGCCGTGCCGAGCGTCGCCGTTCCTGCGGGGCTCGATGCAATCGTGTTAGCGAGCCCTGCGCGCATGGACCCCGGTGCCATCCGTCTTATCGGAGTAGAGGCGGAAATCTACAACCCGCGTGCGTTTGCCCGTTAGTTTTGCCTCTCGACTGTGGCCTTGGGAAGAGATGGTGAGATCAGTCGCGCCATGTGCAGAACAACTGCGCCGCGTTCGGCGAACGGCGTGCTCGGCGTCATCGACAACCAGTTGCAGAACCTCGGCGGCATCGATTCCTCCGGGTTCGACTTGGCGCTTGCCTACAGCAGTCCGGACTGGCGCTGGGTTACCACCCTGGACCGGTCGAAGAGCCGCTGGGGCACAACCCTGGCGTTCCGGTGGACGGACTCGATGACGCTGTCCGGCGGCAACAAGGTGGACTTCGCGATGTTCGCCGACCTGCGCTTGAGCTACCGCCCCAGCCTGTTCGGCGACGGCGTACAATGTCGGCATGGCGCAAGACTTCCCCCAACGCATCCAACTGGCCGCTGAGTCAGCGGCGGGCGCCTTGGCTGAATTCTTTGACTTGGCTGACATCACCATGGGCGGTGGCACGGTGCTTCAGGCTCGTTGGGGGCACCGCGAATCGTTTGACTTGGACTTCTTCTGCAAGGGCGCCGCCTTTGCCCGTGTCCACCGCCGGTTCGGGGCAGACGTGGAAAGGGCAATGGTCGATCGGGCTGGTTCCGACCCATCTCGAACATGGATGGAGTACATGGCGCTCTACTGCGAGATCGAAGGCATTGAGACCACCCTGATGCCACACGAGTTCATTTTGGCCGAATCCCATGACGGCGTTCTTCCGGGCGACGTTCCCATTCGGCTTCAATCCACGGCGGAAATCCTTGCCAAGAAGCTGCGCCACCGCCTTCACGGCGCTGGCGCGGTGGAGGTTAGGGATGTCTACGACTTGGCCTTTGCGGTGCGTTTCGCGCCCGAAGCGTTCGCCCAAGCGAAGCGATCCCTTTCCCCGGCGCAGCGGTCGGAGGTCAGCATGATGCTTGCCCACCTTCCGAAAGGGTGGTCGGGCCAGACTGCCAAGCCGCTGGCGGGCCAAGCCGAGCCATGGGGCGAAGCGGAGATGGCTGAATCCCTGCGCTCGGCGCTTGGCGGCTGCCCGGCAAACCGCAGCACACGGGGGATTGGGCGATGAGCCGGATGGAAGGGCGGCCAGTGCTGGCCCCCGAGGAACGTTTCATGGCCAACCCGAAGACCCACAACGCCCCGCCTGTTGAAGCAAACTGCGACGACCTGGTGGCGTCCATGCTGGGCCGTCATTGCGCCGGAATGTCCAAGCGGGCGGGCGCCCGGGAGTTGCGCTTGGCGCTCATCGCAAAAGCGGGCGAGGCGCGGGGGGCGGCTGAGACGATTCGTTGGCTGCTTGGCTCCATCTGGGTGCAGGACCTGCACAAGCTGGCTTGGCGTTGCGGAATTCCCATCATCCGTTTGGCGGAGCACGCCCGACATGCGGGCGTCACCAACGCAAACCTGATTCGCTGGCTGAACCAGTTCTCGGCCCCTTAGTCCATCTGCTTTGCAACTTGTCCCTCTGGGCCATCAGCAGGCTTGAGCGCCATGTTTCTCCGCTCGATTGCGGCTCTGAGTTGACGGCTGTACGAGAGTTCACAGTATAATCGTGGCCATGACCTCAGTCGTCCACATTTTGGCAACCTTGATAACGGCCCCAATCGGCTTGGCTGGCGTTGCCGCTCGCCCGGAAGGCCAGACTCAGCCCGCTGAGATGGAGAACCCGCAGAACCTGCGGTAAGCCTTCCTGCGCTTTCGGAAGGCATCGGCCTTCCGGAACCTCCCCCAAAAAACCCAAGCATCGTTCCGGCAGGCCCAACGGCTCGGCGCCATTGCGCCTGAGGCCTGCTCTTTGACAACTTGGAAGGCATTGGCAATGTGCCCCGCGCATCGGCGGGTGCTATCGCCTTAAATTTGGCCTGTAGCTCAATGGTAGAGCATCCGACTGTTAATCGGGAGGTTGCTGGTTCGAGTCCAGCCAGGCCAGCCAAATGCCTCTGGCTGTTGCTCAGCTTGGAAGAGCGCGCGGTTGGGGATCGCGTGGCCGCAGGTTTGAATCCTGCCAGCCAGACCAGTTTCCGATCCGGTGGACAAACGGCTAAGTCACCGCGCTTTCAACGTGGACATTGCGGGTTCGAATCCCGTCCGGATCACCACACATCCCCGCTCGTCCAATGGCAGGACATCCGGCTTTGACCCGGAAAATCGTGGTTCGAGTCCACGGCGGGGAGCCAGCTTGGGCTGGGTAGCTCAGTGGGTCAAAGCGACGTCTCCATCGACCTCGACAATGACTGGAGCCCCTGGCGCGCACTTCTCCCCCGGAAGATCGTCGATCGGCCCCCCGTGTTCGAGATCCACCCACGCCGATTTGATGTGGGGCACAACGCTCGGTGGTCCTAGCACCAGATGGAGACGGGTGTTTGCGGGACGGGTGATCGGGATGCCGGAATTGAATCCCGGATCGCCCTCGCCGTGGAAGTCCCGGTAAAGGTCGACGAATCCGGAGGCGCGCAGTGCATTTATCACCTCCCGTTCCTCTGGCGAACGGTTGAGGGTGTCCAGCTCGCTCTCGCCGTCGAGGGTGACGTTGAAATCCCCGCACAGGAACATGGGCTTTCGTGCGTCCCGCTGGTCGGCCCACTGGTTCAGGCGCCGGAGCCAATCAACCTTGGCTTCGATAGAACGTCTCACATGGTCTCCGGTGCTGTACCCACATGGGGCGTAGGGCGCGTAGATGGACGCAACTTGGACCCGGCCAGCGTCCACCGCGGGCAGCCGGCCATCCGCTTCCCGGCCGGCCAAGCCCGCTGCCGAACTTTCAGCTCACGGTGCCCGTTGCTTTGCAGAAAGCCCTGCCGGACCAGCACGGCGACGCTGGCAAGTTCGTGGTCCGCAAGGAGCTCCTCCACGCGATAGCCGACCTCCTCGATTGCCTTCCTCGGGAAGTTGCCCCGGCGCTTGCAGGAGACCCTGATCTTCTGCAGCGCGACGACATCCGGCTGCCGCTTGCGCAGCCAGTGCGAGAGATACCGGAGCCGGGGATTCACGCCGTTCACGGACCAAGTTGCGATCTTCATGGATTCATTTGCGGGGACGTGATGCCTAGGGCGCTGGCTGGGTGATCGAGAAGGCGCCCCTGATGTCGCCGACCTCGAAGCCGCGCGCGCGATCTTCCGCGTACAGGCGGTCGACGGCGGCGGCGACGGCGGGCGCGATGCGGCTGCCGTGGCAGACGGTGCATAGGGGCTGCGTGGGGATGGCCTTCAGGTAGCGGAAGGTCCGGCGGCCGTCGCGGATCACGAACTCGGCGCGCTCAAGCGTGCCGACATCCTCGCCGGCGCGCTGGCGGCGCTCGAAGTCGCGCAAGACGGCCAGCTCCCATGCGTCTGGCGCGTTGGCGGGGTTGCGCGGCTTTAGGCTCGTGCGCCCGACGCGCCAGCCTGCTGCCACTGATGCTTCTGACGCGATCTCGGGTGCGGCGATGCTGCACGCTTCGACCGCGGCAGCTGGACCGCCGTTGGCCATCGCCGAAATCAGCCGATCCCGCAATGCGCCGGCGAAGGCCGCGACGACTTCCCGACTCGAACCCATGCGCGCCGCCAGATCCTCGTCGGCGAATAACGGCGCGGCTCCGCCGAGAGCGGCCGCCGTCAGCATCGCGATCCGGTACAGCCGCATAGGTCCGCTTCCCTGCCGATTCGATTCGCGGGATTGAACATCGACGTGCGGCCCATGTCGAGAGAATCGTTCGCACGGCAGCGGCCGGCTCCAGCGGACGGCGCCGACGCGCCAGCTAGGCCAATCTCGGGTTCTTGCGACTGCGCCCCTCACCAATCTTGGCCCATAGCACCGAAAAGGCGCAGTAGAGCAGAGGAATCACCAATAGTACTCGTGCGGCTTATGGTTCCCGAGCGGGAAGATCACCTCATCGGCATCAACCGCTTCCCGACAAAGCAGGCGGCACAAATGCGCCTCTTCCCTTCGGCGGGGACGAGTCATGAACAACGTCACCCACCACGAAGGCGACTTGTTGTAGTGAACCCCCCACTTGTGGCGGCTGGTGTACTTGCGGCGAATACGCCCGTTGTGCCCGCGATCTTTCGCTTTGTTCTTGACGGACATGGCCATCTCCTAGGTGTGAATACCTAGAAGATGTCCTGCCCCCAGTAGAAGATATCCATGGTCGGGTCCAAAGAATTGCTTGCTTGAATTTTGGCCAGCTAGTCAGGCTACGCTTGTAGTGTCTCCGGCACTTTCGGCATATTCGAATATTCGGCGACCGGCATCCAAAGCCGTTTCGGCATCAGCCTGCTCGAAGTTATCCATTGTTCGGTAGTCCGCCCGCTCCCTAAGCCGTTTGCATTGCTGGAGTAGATGCCCAGCCTGCCTCCACCGCACCGAAGCCTTGGAATCGGTAAGTTGGTCGATCAACTGTCGGTGACCGGGCTCGGCCGATGCACCCCCATAGGCGAGCAAAATGCACCGGTGGTAGGCCGCATAGTAGCCACGGCTAGCAGCGTTGCGCCAATCGACCTCCCGGCCACCAACGCTGATTTCCGCTGCTGCGTCCAGCAGGGCTTCAGGTGTAACTGCCATTAACGACTGTCCCGATAAACATGGGCAGGAACTTCAGGCCAGGGTCAGCCATAGCCTTGGGAGACTGCGCCCAACGGAGTGCCAGTGCCTCGTTCAAATCTCCTGCGGAAGTGGGCGATGTGATCAAGCGGTACTCAAAGAGAAACGATCCGGGTTCGTCCCGCGAGGGCACGACAATTGCCCCATTTGGTCGAATACGCGCATCACTCCTTAGTGAATCCGCGGCTTGCAACGTCTCACGGGCACCCTCTTGACTGAATTCACCTTGGCGAACTGCCTTTGCCAGTTCTCCGACCACAATGGCCAGAGGCAAGTCCCGCTTTGGAGCCAGCTTGCGCCCGCGGTCGCAGAGTACTTGTGCCTCTTCAAAACGCGCAGCATGTAGTGCGGATACGATGAGGTGATCTAGCACCGAGAGGTTATCGGGCGCTCTCTGCCAAGCATCTCGGGCCATCTCGTAGCTTTCTTCGATCTCGCCAACAAGGAATAGGGACATTGAGTAGTCCCAACGACTCAGCACTGGATCGCCCAAGGAGATTGCTGATCGGGAGTGCCGCCTTAATCCGTCAACATCCCACTGAAGTGCTGCCACTCGCCCTAGCACGGCATGGGCGTTGGCGGCATCCGTGGACATCAGCTTGCGGGCATCCGCAGCGATTCGCCGGAGGGCGAACTCGTCGATAACGGGATCTTGACCTATCTGAGCTACTCGATCAGCCAAATCGCTGGCTTTCGGCAGGGGGGCGGACATATCCAGAAGCACTGTAGTGTTGGCGAAAAGATCGGGGACACTGTACCAGATAACGGCCTTTGCTGGTTTGCCGCATACGCGCACGTCGCTTAATCTCTACCCGGAGGTTCCCATGGCCCTGGTCAAGAAGAGCATCGCCGTAACGGACCGTCAGGAGCAGAGTGCGCGATTCCACGCCTTGAATGAAGCGATCCGAGACGGCCTGGAGAGCGGCGTTAGCGACAAGACGGCCAGGGATGTGTGGGCTGAGGCTGAACGGCGCGCTTTGGCGTGGCACGTCGTTGGCAGGGCGCTTAGGCCAAGTCGCCGTCGATCTCGACAATGACTGGAGCCCCTGGCGCCCACTTCTCCCCCGGAAGATCGTCGATCGGCCCCCTGTATTCAAGATCCACCCACGCCGATTTGATGTGGGGGACAACGCTTGATGGTCCTAGCACAAGATGGAGGCGGGTGTCTGCCGGACGGGTGATCGGGATGCCGGAGTTGAATCCCGGTCGGCCCTCGAAGTGGAATTCCCGGTAAAGGTCGGCGAATCCGGAGGCGAGCAGTGAATTCATCGCCTCCCGTTCCTCTGGCGAACGGTTGAGGGTGTCCAGCTCGCTCTCGCCGTCGAGGGTGACATTGAAATCGCCGCACAGGAACATGGGCTTTCGCGCGTTCCGCTGGTCGGCCCACTGCTTCAAGCACCGGAGCCAACCGACCTTGGCTTCAATAGAACGTCTCACATGGTCCCTGGTGCTGTACCCACATGGGGCATAGGGCGCGTAGATGGACGCAGCTTGGACCCGACCCGCATCCACCGCGAGCAGCCGGCCATTCGCTTCCCGCCCGGCCAAGCCCTGTTGCCGAACTTTCAGCTCACGGTGCCCGTTGCTTTGCAGAAAGCCCTGCCGGACCAGCACGGCGACGCTGGCAAGTTCGTGGTCCGCAAGGAGCTCCTCCACGCGATAGCCGACCTCCTCGATTGCCTTCCTCGGGAAGTTGCCCCGGCGCTTGCAGGAGACCCTGATCTTCTGCAGCGCGACGACATCCGGCTGCCGCTTGCGCAGCCAGTGCTGGAGATACCGGAGCCTTCGGTTCACACCGTTCACGGACCAAGTTGCGATCTTCATGGAATCACTCACGGTCAGGCTACAAACGCAATCCCGCTCACCACAAGCACCCAGGCATTCGAAGTAATCTTGGCTGCTCAGTCAGCTCCCTTGCGGCCTTTCAGGCCCTTGCGTGGGGGTGCGCTGTGTATCAGTTTTGGAAGCTCCGCCTTCCAATCGCTCATGAGCACAAGGGCATAGTGAAAGGTGGGCAGTCCGCCGACAGGCAGGTTGAGCCCATCATCGCGCACTTCCAAGGGAACCTGCCAGCGACCATCGGAAAGGAAGGCCATCAATTTGCGCTTGTAGTCGGTTTCGATGTTGTCCAGATGGTCGCCCTTGGTCTCAAGTACAGTGATGCGCTCACGCTTGCCTTGCGACTCAATCGAGAAAACAAAGTCGGGATAGACTTTGCGGCTTTGCCAGCCTTGTAGGCCGTATTGGGAACGTGAAACGTTGCGGTGCCACCACGACAAGGCTTGCTCCGCATCCAGATAGACGGCAACTTCACGTTCGTCCTTGTTCAAATCCTGTTGATACACCGGAACGAAGAGGCTCTTTTCCAGTGGACCGCCGCTTTTGGAGAAGACTTGGGGTGCGTTCTCCGGCGCGGTTGTCTCCATTTGGAACGGCATGCGCCAGTCGCCGCCGTCGAGGCGCAGGTGAAACTGGATGCGGCCGCTGGCCGCGCCCTGTTTGAACACTCGCTCGGCACGCTTATCGCGCGCCTTCAGAAGGGCTTGCCTCAGTTCTTCAACAATCAGTCCGGCCAAGGCTCCGAGCTTGGTTTCGTCAAAGCCTCGTTTGATGAGTGACTTGATGAGCCTCCCTACAATCTCGCGTCCAACAAACGGGTTGGGAACGATGTCGAGGATCGTGCGGACGGCGTAGGAAGCGTCGAATCGATTAGTCTCGTCAGCACCGGAAAGGACTTCACCGGCGAAAGGGTCATCGCCATCGCTGATCGTGATTCGCTGAAACTGGTTCTCGACCAACTGGGCGTCTGGGGACACACGTTCCGCTATGGAACGAGGGTCGAAGTCACGCCAGTCGATGCGCGAGAAGATATCGGCCTCGTAGTCGAGCTCCCGGACCCCATCCCCATCCTTGACCATGACTTTGGGCAGGTAGATTTCCTTCTTCGCGAATCGGTCACGCCGAGGGAGCCTGCGGCCTTGGGGCAAATCGCTAGATTCCTTTGACTCAATCTCCAGAATCAGGTCACCAAGCCCGTCGCGCTCCAACCCTTGTTTAACGGCCTCGACAACGTCTCCGGTCTTGGCGTGGTGCGTGATCACGTGGCATTCGTCTAAGGCGCTCACGCCGGTCTTGGTCGCGTGCGGCTGACGAAGAATGCGACCGACGATCTGAGTCATGGCGCTCAGGTTGGAACTGGCGGTGAGGGAGCACAGTAGATACGCGAACGGGCAGTCCCATCCTTCCTGCAGAGCCTGCTTGGTGATGATCGCCCGCACGCGGTTGGTCGGCGATAGCAGGTTCTGATTCTCGGGCTGAGCCAAGTCATTGGTCTCAGCCGTCTTGACGGCTATCTCCGCATCGTCGAAGCCAGCGGCAAGCAGGACTTCGCGGACATCTTCCGCATGGATCCGTCCGCTTTCCCGTTGCTCTGCGCCCGTCCGCTCGACTTGGATCAGCATGATGGGCCGAATGTAGCGGTCGGTCTCGGCCCGGAGCGTACGCGCCGCGGCGTCGAGATTGTCCAAGCGGCTAAGTGCCGCGTACAGGGTGGCGCGCCAGTCAGTGCCCTGCCTCGCATCCAGATTGAGGGGCATTTTGATCATGCCCTCGCGGTCTAGTTCGCGACCGGTCACCTCGACGAGCAGGTTGGCATGGCGAGCGGGACGGGGTTTCTTGCCTCGCCGCTCCTGAACGTCGCGCGGGGTTGCGGTCAGTTCCAGGACAAAACAGGGATTGAACCCATATAGCGTGCGGAACGCCAGATCGGAAATGGCCTTGTGCCCTTCATCGAGGACGACCACAGGCCGGACGGTGCGCAGCGCATTGCCGAGCGAATCCTTCACCATGGGGAACATGCCCTGGTAGGCGTCCAAGTTGGGAGTCTTGTCCAAGGCCTGCTGATGCGCATTCTGGTCACCCTCCGGGGGAAAGAAACCATGCACGTCCCCCCGATCTTGAAACATCTTCAGCGAGTCCTTTGTTTCGCGGTTCGCCGACTGCAGCATCAGCAGCATCACGCACAGGTTGGCACAAGTGTCTCGGGCATCGAGTCGGTCGTTCTTCTCCATGACCTTGACGCGCCCGGCCGCAACTCGGTCCAGTGCCTGCCGGTAGGGGTGTTGCCGATCCTTCAGGTGCTTGAGCGTTTGGCTGTAGATGGCCTCGTTGGGCACGATCCAGAGGACAAACCCAGTGTTTCGTTCCAGGTAGCGTCCCATGATCCGGGAGACACCCGATACGGCCAGCCAAGTCTTGCCGCCGCCCGTGGGCACTTTGAGCACCGCGTTGGGCACTGGGTGGCCGCATCCGTCTTGGCGCGGAGAGTAAGGGATTTCGGCACGGGAGCGAGGCAGTTCGCGCTCGGCCTTGAGCGCGTCCCAAGCCTGCTGGGCAAAGTCCGGAACCGGGACTTTCAAGTGCGGCTTCGTGGCGGCCAGCTCGGCGATTTCATCGGCCTCCCGTTTGTTCTCCTTCAAACGGTCGATGTGGGAATCGAGCACCGCGAGAACACGATCCTGATAGTCGAGCTTGCGGAACACTCTGTTAGGACCGGTCGACGCGGTACAGTGCGAAGGGTAGGGGTGCGAACTCTACAGGAATGCCCTGATCCGCCAACATCTTTTGGCTGACGTAGCGTGCGGGAGCGAAGACCAAGTGGCGGGCGTCGGGATCGTGAGCAGCGATCTCACTGGCGCGGGAGAGCGTCAGCGCCGCATCGGAGGTCTTGAGCCACTCAAGGTCCGGCTTGTAGATGAGCCAGACGTGCTGGCCATCGGCTTCGCCCACATAGTAGTCGGCCTCGCGTTGCGAAGGCGTCGCCGCCGTTCTGCTTGTGGCCATATGGAACAGTACCGCGCCGAGTTGATCCCAAGGCGGTAGTGTCTTGCCGGTCAAGAGGTTGTCGAGTTCGATAGGATCACCGAGTGTGCAGTAGGTGAAGTTGCCACCCAATCCCTCGACCCGATCAGTGATGATGTTCTCGCCCGTTACGATGAGTTCTCCGTCCTTGACCGTTTTGGTGATGGCGTCGTACTCGTGGCCGTAGAGGTTTTCGATCTTTTCGACCTGTCCGAGCGTCTTGTCTGCACTCTTGAGCTTCGTCCACGTGATCTTCTCTCGCAAAAGCTCTGTTCTTTGCTTTCCTTGGTAACTGTAGCCTTGGCTGACTCGCCGTATGCGCTCGGCGGTTAGGCGGTCCGCATAGTCTTCCATTTCGACAAGGATGAACCGACGGTTGCCTCCATCAAGCCTATTGGCTTCTAGTACCGCGTGGCCAGTTGTGGCCGAGCCCGCGAAAGAGTCAAGTATGAGTGCATTGGGACCGGCGCACATTTGGATGATTCGACGGATTAGCTTGACCGATTTCGGAGTCTCGAACAGGTCGGAAGTACCGAAAATCCGCCTGAGCATGGCCTTTGCTTGCCGCATGGTGTCCACATCTGACCAAATGGTGGGAAAAGGACGGGTGGGGTCATTCTCCGGCGCATACTCGCGTGTGTATGGTTCCCAGACCTCTCGGCCAAGCTTTGTTACCTTCTTCCATATTAGGGTTCCGGCAGCGCGATGGCGTTGAACCGACTTGGAACTCATCGACCAGCGAGCTTCCTCGCCGTTGTCGTGAATCGGAAAGACATCTCTCCCGTCCGGATCCTCCACCCCAAAGTACATCGTCGGGCGGTCACGGCGGAGACTGTTGCGGCCGTTCTTCTTCAGAAGTCGATCCCTGTACAGCCGTCCCTCGCGGTCCCGGTTGGAATAGGCATCGAGGATGGATGGAGCCACCATGCGTGAGAAACGAGCAACCGTGATGTCTCGGGCGAAGCAGAGCACATAGTCGTGGTCTGGAGTGATCGCGACCTTGTTGTCATTTGGACTGTCCACCTTGCGCCAGACGAATGTGGCAACGTGATTCTCGGATCCGAACAGTTCACAGCAAATATTAGTCAGTCGATGGGCTTCGTGGTCACCGATGGTTATGAACATGACGCCGTGATCGTCGAGGAGTTCATGGAGTAGCCGAAGGCGTGGCCAAATCATCGCGCACCACTTGTCGTGGCGCAGGCCATCATCCGCCCCTATGGGATTCGCATCGAGCCAAGCCTTGATCATTGGGGCGTTTACGTTGTCGTTGTAGCACCAGCCTTCATTGCCGGTGTTGTACGGAGGATCAATGAATACACAATCGACCTTGCCCGCATAGAGTGGGAGAAGCGATTTGAGTGCATGAAGATTGTCGCCGTGAATGATCAAGTTGCCGTCAAGCGCTGGCTCGCCAATGCCCTTGTCGGGATCGGGGACCAAGGGGTGGAACGGCACGGAGAGATGGTGGTTGTAAACGAACTCCTTGCCCTTGAAGTTGATCTCGGTCAATTGACTATCTCAGTCCTTCTCCGCAGCGGAGTGTCGCATCCTTGACCGAAGCTCGGTGAGGGACCGAATGCTGGTGGCGCGTCAAGTTCCGGCCCACTCGAGTGAGCTGTTGTGGGTTGTTCGGGTCAAAGCAGGCTCTACCATGGCCACATTGTCCCGTGACTCTGACAGCACTGCAAATGCGCGGGTACGTCAACGAATTGCCGAGCGTCAGTTCGAGTGCGAAAGGGTTAGTTGAGAGGCGCGCCTAGAGGTGCCCTATGGAGAGACGGGGTAGCAGGCAGGACCGCTCGGCAGCCCTCCTGCAACATGTAGCCTGTTTGTAAACCAGTGTCAGGCATGAGGACGAGTCCTACATCTCCGCTCGGGCGAAACTCGCTTCTGGCAACCCTTAGACGATGACCGGGGCGGGGGCATTTAGTGCCGGGTGTTCGAAAATCTTGTGTGTTCGCCGAAACCTACGGGCGGCGCTTACTCCGACCCGGCCAAGGCAACTCGCCGGTCAGTTCCTCAAGACCGGGATCGGCTTCGACCTCTCGGCCGAAACGGTCGTGCTCGAACTCAACCATGTCCTCCTTGTCGTACCACAGAAGCGACGTGGTGGTGTCGAATTCGGCGAAGTGCCGGGCTAGTTCCCAAAGGAAATCCCCCGAGCGGCAGTCTTCGAACCAGACGTCCTGGGGGAGCTCTCGCTCTAGATACCCGGTCGACCGGGCATTCCGTAGGTCGTTAGCAGCCGACCCGTCAGGAACCTTGGAGCGGGGCGAAACCCAAGCTCTCGCTCGCCTCAGATCAGTGGATCGCTGAATGTGCCTGACCACGCCTCCGGAGATCGTGACGAATGCGCAGGGAAACTGCGCAAGCGCGGCGAATCTTGAGGCGGCGACGGGGTAAGAGACAACGAATTCCGACATGAGCGACTCAATGGTTGCCTGACCCGCTTCGCGTCTCGAAGAGCGATCTGTCCAAGCGGCATAGGGCATGAGCAGTTCGGCCGCAAACTCATCGCACAGCCTCTCGTTCGGATCGCGCTTGGCGTAGGCCCACAGGGGAACGACATCGTGGCGTGACGGCAATCCAAGAACGATGTGGGCAATTTCGTGACAGACTGTGAACCTTTGCCGCTCGTCGGCATCGTTGGCATTGGTTGTAATCACGTGCGATCCGTCGCCGCGTGGGATGGTAAACCCGGCTTCGTCCTCACTGAGGGATTGGCTTCGTATCCTCGCGTTGGCGGCCTGCGCGTAGAGTTCGAGGCTCACCGGTATCGATGGGTCGTTGACGTCACGAACGAAGCGGCGCGCCCGCAGTACAGCGGATTGGGGATCCAAGGCGCTCAATCCTCGGCGAAGATCTGGCGGATGCGATCGAAGAGCGTGGCGGGATCCGGCCGTCCCGAGCCGCGGTGTACGACGCCCGCAGCTGCGGAAAACATGTCGATGGTAATCGAGGGGTCGTTCAGCGCGAATTCGACAACGCCAGGATCGGAATCGGGACGCGAAACGAGCCAGCGAACGATGTCGGCTTCCCTGGTGTCAGCGCGCAACACACGGAGGATCTTGTCGAGCGTCTCGTCCGTGGGGCGGGACTTTTCGCCTTTCTCCAGCCGATGGATGTATGCGTGGTCGACTCCTGAAAGCTGACTGATTTCCCGCAAGGAGAGCGTGCGCCTGTCGCGCAGGAGCCGTATCGCCGTGCCGAGTCCGTTGTCTTTCACTTTGCCCTCTTGACTACACCGAAATCAGTGCTGTATCCTGTTGTCCAACAAAACATACAACCAACTCGAATGGTAGGAATTTTATGAATTTATGTGTCTCACTGACCGTCGATGTCCGTTGCTTATCCCGACAAGCCGGGCCAAGTATACCGCAGATTGGCCACCCCTGCAGGAGAGATCGACGATGGCAAACCTAGACCGGTCCCGGCTTCCGTTTTCGGATCCGCTCGACGCGATATTGGCGGAAGTCGCCGTTCGCATTCAACTGCCGCCAAGTAAGTATTGGCTGGCGGTGGAACGATACCGGAAGATCAGCGAATGGCTGGAGCGCGAGGGCAGCCCTCTGAAGGACCGAATCGCGCGCCTGTACCCCCAAGGAAGCATGGCAATTCGAGCCACGATCGCCTCGGGTGTCAGCGACGGCAACTACGACATCGACATCATCGCGGAGTTAATGTTGGCGGTCGGCGTCAAGCCCCAGGAGGTGCTGGACCTGCTGTTTAAAGCAATTCGAGGGGAGGCGGGCTCGCGCTACCACGCGATGGTGAAGCGGCGGTCACGGTGCGTCGCCGTCTTCTATGCGGACGGCATGCACCTGGACGTAACACCCGTCGTACTCGAACCCCGACTCGCACCTCGAACGAGCTTCCTGTTCCATGACGACCCGGACGAGCCAACCGAGACCGGAATGACGCTACTGATGAACGCTTGGGGTTTCTGTCAGTGGTTCAAGGGGCGGACCGAGGACGGAAAGCCCTTCTCCGACTCCTTTGCGGAGCTGGCTCGGTCGCATGATGCCTACGCGGAAGCCGAAAAGGAGCCTGTGGATCCACAGGAGGATCCGGCTCGGAAATCCTCCGACGTGGTGGCGCTCCAATTCATGAAGCGAAACCGAAATCTGCGCTTTGAAGGGCGTGAAGGGCGCATGCCGTCCTCAGTCCTCCTCTCGAAATGGGTTGGGGACGATGCAATCGACCACGACTCGCTGATGGGTGCTCTCGAGCACCATGTGGAGCGCATTCGAAGACGTATCGCCATTGCCGAGTCGCGGGGGATGCTCGTCAGCGAGTTCAATCCGGCCTGCGATCAGGACTGCTTCACGGACCGATGGCCACTCAGTCGCGCCGAACAGCAGCTGTACCTGTCAGATCTCATCGGATTCCGGAAAGCGCTGCTGGAATTGCGCTCCGGCGAATTGAGCATCGACAGGATCCAGAAGCTGCTGATCGAGCTATTCGGTGAAACCCATGTCCGGTCGGCGGTTGAAGCGGTTCAGGGCTCGGTCGGGTCCGAGACGCAGGCGGGAAACACCGGACACAAACCGGGCGGTGGCATTGTCATCGGCGGCGCCGCTGCTCCGGGAACTGGAAGGTCAGCAAAGCCCAACACGAATTATGGCGGCCCGATCGAACTCTCTTGAAGCTCAGATTCAGCGTATGGCGGAACTGTATCCGCTCATAGCGCTGTCGGCCCAAGTCGACCGGGAGGCGACTTGGGTTGGCCCATTGCGTCCCTACAAGCAGCCATACACGATTCGCGTCCGGTTTCGTGCGCCGTATGCGCCTGAACCACTTTCCCTGATTGAGGTTCAACCCCGCGTTCAGGTTCTGAACCCAATACTGGTGCCGAATCAGAATGCCGAAGACGGGCCGCTGCCCCACATCTATCCAAATCCTCAGTGCCCATTGTTGCCCTATCTTTGCCTGTTCGATCCCCACGCACGCGAGTGGACCCTTTCCGATCTCATTGCGGAGACGACGATTCCCTGGACGGAGCGGTGGCTGATCAACTACGAGTTCTGGCAGGCGACCGGGAAGTGGAGAGGCGGTGGCCGTCACCCGTCACCGAGCGAATTGGTTGTTGAGGAGTAGGGGTTTGAAGCGCACGGCTTGGATTTTTCCGATGGCGTCCAAGGTCGTCGAGTGGATGACCCGACAGCGGCCCGTGGCGCACTTAATGTTCTGGGGAGGTTTTCTGCTCCTGACCTCGGGCATAGAGCCAATGTGGTTGCTGTTGATGATCAACATGGTGGTTCCAACATTGGACCAGGCTTTGTCGATCACCGTCGAGCAGGCTCCCGTGTTGGTCGCCACTAGATGGGTGATGCTCGCAGTGGGGACTGTTTTCTTGTCGGTCAGTGGATGGTTTTACATTCACGACTGGCGCAAGGAGGCTCGGCAACTGGTGCTTGGGGTAGAGATTCTTGGTTTACGCGATGCGACGGCGCCACCGTTGACAGAGGCGATACCGCAAACATTCCGCGGCACCCGCATGCCGATTGTTGTCGATCTGCGGCAGAACATCGTCGATGGCGAACTGTCGGACCCTGACCGGGCGCTCACCGAAGTGGCGATGCTGCCGGCGCGGATCAAGACGCAATGTCAGTGGAGTGATCGGCGGGACGTGCAGGTTGTGGCAGGCGGGCTGGCGCCTGTACCGCTGTTGTTCCTAGCGGGCGTGCTGCTGGACGACGAATCAGACGTGTCCTTGCTGGACTGGGACCGGCATCTGGGCAAGTGGAAGCTACTTGACGCGCCGGAGTCGGGCAAGCGCTTGGAGACGGCGCTCGCATTGGGCGACTCTGAGGTGGATGAGGTGGCGCTGTGCATATCGGTGTCTTACCGGGTCAACTTGGGTGCTGTATCGTCTCTCGGCCTGCCGATGGTTCACTTGGAGTTGCCGACACAGGGCACTGCTCAACACTGGTCGGAGTTGGACCAGCAGGCCTGGGGCGAGCAGTTCCTGGAGTTGGCGATGGCGCTTGAAGCAAAGGGTGTGGCGCGCATCCACCTGTTTCTTGCGGCGCCGGGCAGCGTAGTGCTCCGTATGGGCCGGCTGTACGACAAGCGGAATCTTCCGGCCCTTCGTGTGTATCAGTACCGTCGGTCGGCGGTCGTGGAGTCTCCCTACCCGTGGGCAATAGAAATGCCCGTGGCCGGACACCAATCGGCCCGGGTGATAACGCTGTAGCTGTAGAGGACCGGGATGCGCCTATACTAGGTTTTGGAGCACCCCGTGGCTGGGGCGCGAGCGGCAGTTAACTGCCTTTATCGTGCGAACGTACCCGCCCGTAAGGACCTTGGCCAAGGCCCCCCTGCACCCCTTGTATCCGGACCACCCGCCGCCACTGGCGCCGCCGAGACCCTGCAGGCCGCGCTGGCCCTGAACACCCGCCGCGGCTACCGCAGCGCATGGCAGGCCTTCACGACAAGGGCGGATGCCGCCGGCGTGGCCACCCTGCGCATGGCCAGCGCCGCGGTCACGGCCGCGGACGACGCGATGGGCCGACCCTCGCCGTGCGCGGGCCAGGTCGTTCGGCAGGCGCTGCGAGGAATGGCCAGGTAGGCGGCGAACGGTGGCAAGCCCGCCCGCTCGATGCCGAGGCTGTACCCGGGTCAGGGGCTACTTCGCCGGCTGGGTCACCGTTGATCGAAAGTCAGCGCTTGCCATGGCGCTAGTCTCCGTTCTCTCCGATGCCGACCCGCGACGATCCGAAGCCGCCGCGCTTCGGTGGGCGGACGTCAGCGCTGAACCCGACGGCAGTGGGCGGGACCCGTATCCGCCGCTCGAAGGGCGACCAGGAGGGCGAGGGCGCCGTGGTAGCGATCACTCCGGCTGCGATGGCCGATCTGGCCAATTGGGCTGCGTTCACTGACATCTCGCCCGATGCGCCGGTGTTCGGGCTGCCCCGGCTTCCATCAGCCACAGGATCGCGGCTGTGGCCAAGGCCGCGGGCTTGGGAGAGGGGTTCAGCGGTCACAGCGGCAGGGTTGGGCTTGCCATTCGAATGACCCGGAACCAAGCCCCGTCCAAGCCGTGCAGCGACAGGGGCGGTGGGCCAGCTCAAGAGTGGTCTCCCGCTATACGAGGAATGAGAGCGCGGGCGAAGCCCTGAAATTTCCATGAGGCCTAGCGTAAGTGGTTCCTGGCCATCTACCTGATGGCGGAGACCCGCGAGGTTAACCGGAATCTGATCAAGGAGGTGGCCTAGGCTGCCATCGGCTGAGTTTTGCTAATTCCAAGGCGTGGGTTGCTGCTGCCTCCGGGTTACCTCTTTCGTTGTCCGGCAGCCTTATCTCGGTATGGAACTGGTTGTCCGCCAGAGGCGTGTACTCTACTGATCGACCGTGGAGCCCAGCCTTCCCGGCTGAAATGACAAGCCACCCGTAGAAAGTGGTGACGCCTTCCCGGCGCTGCGCGTTTCGGTCAGCCATTCTTGCAGCTTCTCCATGGTCTGCGCTGTCCAGTCGATTGACCGATAGGATTCCAGATGCGTTTGCCATGAATGCACGAATGAAACCATTAACACGCTTTCCTTCGGCAGCTCTTGCATGTCTGCTGGAGTAAACATCCCGCCAAAGACCTTCATCGACATCGATATCCGATTCCATTGTGTCGTTTGTTCTCTTTCTGAAATTACGTCCTGCAGGGCCTCCCGAATGAATCCGTCAGGCAAGCCGTCCATCTGGTAATACTTGGCCCGACGCAAGTTTTCCCCTATTGACGCGATGCAAAGGACGCCGCCATCAGAATCACATTCAATCCTCACCACCCTGTCACCATCATCGGATTCAATGAGCATTGACTGCCCGCCGTCCTCAGTCGGTTCGAATTGGTGGTCACCGGGAGCCAACAAAGCTACGGCATTGAAAAGGTCATCGGCGTTTCGTTGGACCACATCATTGGGTGCGGCCTGTCGGACGCGTTTGGACGCGCTCATTCCGACGACTCCAGTTGTTTGGTCAGCCAGTCGCGCAGTCTATGGGCAGTGTGCTTTGGCATGATGACGTTTGCCCCAACCCTACGGGTGAAGGAAAGAATCTGCTCTTCGGCAAAAAAGGAGGAGTCGTCCGGCATTTCAAAAGTGATGTTCCCTTCATCTGAAACCACCGTTTCCTTACTCTTCATCGTCTTTGGGTAATCTGGGCAGTCGAAATACAGGGACAAATTGAGCAGCCCGGATGGCGTTACCCCGCCCTGAATGTCATCCACAAAAACAGGGTCAGGGCATTTGGAGAAGTCAAAATTGATGACCAGACCCTTGGGAAGGTCAATCATCGTGTCTTCCTTATGCGAATCTGATTCCTTTTGGGTCATACATTTCCCATGTTATTTGTTGGTGCGCAGTTCCAGCATACACACCGCCTGTTGGGCTGCGCAAGCCTAAGTCTTGTCCAATCAGGAATGAGCCTGAAGAGGGGGCGGATTTCCAGCGGAAAA